>CAZVPJ010000191.1:0-3124 GCA_964629035.1 uncultured Thiotrichales bacterium
CTATTCATTTCAACAAGCTGATAAGATAAGTCAGCGACGATTGTAAAAGGAACATTGTTAGGAAGATATTCACCAGTATCTTCATTTTCTGCTTTTACATAAGACATTCCTAATTTTGCATTGAAGTTATTAAGCTGATATTGGCTTTCTAACTCCCAGCCGCTTAGTTCTGCATTACGAATATTTACATTCTGTGTTGTGCCTGCAAATATATTCACTTCTTGTGTGATGAAATCATCTCCGTCACTGCTATACCAAGATCCTTTTATGCTGCCACGATCACCTTGAGTAAGAATATTGCCAAAATCAAATCCTAAACCAAATTCAATAGTAGTAACGGTCTCTGGTTTTAAATCCGGATTAGGAATAAAATTATTATCAGGAAAAGCAAAAGGAACACCTGGGAAGTGTAGTCCTGCTGCATATAACTCGGTAAGATTAGGAGCTCTAAAAGCTTGTGCCCAGCTACCAAATAAAACGATATTATTATTAGGCTGGTAGCTTAACGAAAGCTTTGGCGATACCTCACCTTCATCTTGCGAATTATTATTCTCATCATCACTTTCATAATTATCGTAACGAATAGCAGGAATAATTAAAAAATCACCTACAGAGGTATTCCAGGCTATTTCATCTTGAAAATAAATACCATAGTTTGTTGCATCTGCATTGGGCACACCGCCGCGTATTGCAGCAAAATTATTATTACCTTTTTGTTCATCTTCATATACTTCGATCCCATAGGATAATGTGTGTGAAATAGAAGCATTGCTTGATAGTTTTGTTTGATTATCTAGTGTAAACCCTAGTGTGTTTAACTCACGTTTTTGAATGCGTCCTATATTCGTTCCTGTTATATCTTCTTCTTCAACTTCAGTATCATTATAGTAAACATGTAACTTTGGTTGAAAAATGGTATTTACCGGATTCTCAAAAGCATATTTAAAACTATATTGATTATCTTTAACCTCTTTCTCAACAATCGGATTTGATGAGCTGATGATACCTGCACCGTTGTTTGGCTCTTGACCATCGTTATTACTTGCTTGTAATTGAATATTAAAGTTATGGAAGTCATTATAGGTATAACCTGCTTTGAACAATCCAGAAAATAACTCATCTTCTGTATCTAACTTTCCACCATCACCATCTTCTATATCATCACCATTACGATAAGTAAGACTTCCCAACAAATCCCAGCTACCAGTTCTTCCATAAGCAATCAAAGAAGGTGTATATTCATTATTCCCTGTACGATAAGCATAAGATGTTGTCGCCCCAACATTATCTCCTGGCGCAAGAAAGTCAGAAGCATCTTTTGTTTCGAAGGCAACTACTCCGCCAATGGCGCCACCCCCATATATAGCAGAACTGGCACCTTTAACAATTTCAATTGATTTTAATAACGCAGGATCTACAAAGAATCTTCCGTCATGTGCTGATTCAAAGTTCTGACGTCGACCATCTATAAGAGTGATTACCGCTTCATCATCAAATCCACGTATTGAAATTGTCTGGCCATTTCTACGCGGTCCATTATTTACTTCAACACCCGGTATAAATTCTAATAGATCCGATACATCACCAGCCGTTGCGTTACCAGGTGCAGTTGTATCAACCTTTGAGACAATGGCAGGCACTTGAAATGTTGACTGTGGGCTACGTGTTGCATAGACCGTAACTTCATTTAGTGAAGGAACTTCACTTTGATTCTCCGCAAAGGCAGAGATACAGAAAGACATTAGTATGGTGGCAAGCACCAGTGACATTAAAAAACGCATTTAAATTTCCTATCATAAAAGCGTTTACTTACTGCCTGGCTGCCTAAAAGAGGTGGCGGAGTTTTGGCGACTAGCTTATTTTGTTAAAATTAACTTATTATTTCCGGTGATTCTTAGCCTGTATTCCTCATCGTTATGAACGATAATGAGTTCTTTATTTTTTGCAAATAAAACACCACTCTTAATTTGATTTTTCTCAACTAAGATTTGGCGCGTTTTATTAACTTCTTCGTTATGCATGAGTAACATTAATTATCCTATTTGCGAATAATAACGATTCTTATTACCATTTGCAACAATTTCAGCTACTTCAATTTAAATCGTATAAAAATATTTTTTTTCATTAAATATTAATTGATTTCAGTTACTTAAAACTGCTGAGTATCAATAATCGCTATCTTACAATTAGAGTAATAGTGATTTTTGATAGATTAATAGTTTAGATATCCTAAATATCCAAATTTCACTATAACTATAGAGTCAGATAGTTGTCTGGTTTGAACCTTGGGCTACAGATCGCCAAAAACAATAAATCAGTCGACCCTGTATTAGAAATTTTCTGTGGACAGTTTGAAGGAATTATTACCACATCACATTGCGTAACTTTTTGTGGCGGCTTGTCGCCAATTTCTACTATTCCTTCACCTTCAAGAATAACATAACGCTCTATGACACCTTGCAGCTGATGTAATTGTGTTGTTTCGCCAGGCACAACACGAGCTCTTGCTATGGATAATCCAGGGTCATCTTCTGAATTAGAAAGTTCAGTGATATAACAACCTTCATCAATATAATATTCTTTCTCAGAGTTGTACTTATTTACAAACGGCTGCATAGGCATCTATTTTATTGCAGATGGTTCTCAAGAAACTTAATCACAGACTTTTTTGCCTCATCGTAGTCAAGCAGTTCATGTGTGTAACTCAACTTTCCTGTTCGATATACGATCGACTTACTTCCATTACCTTGATCTAGAAGATCAGTGCATTCACCTCGGGTGTATGGATTTTGAAACCAGGGATCTTTATCCCCTAGCAAGGTGAGCACAGGTTCAGATTTAGGAGCATTTACACCATGGTATTCACTCCATGTAGAATTACATGTCCAACCTTCCACTACTCGAGCATTCACTGATTGATTACTATTATTTGCAGAAAAAGTCGCAGTAGTGATTCCACCTTCACTAAGACCTAGCAAAAACACATTATTTACATCTACCCAAGGTAGTTGTTTAGCTTTATCGATAGTATTTCCAGCATCGTACTGTCTGATTTTAATCGTATCACGATAGAACCCACCCAGATGACTATAAATATCACATGATTGTGTATATTTTTCACGAG
>CAZVPJ010000192.1:0-3092 GCA_964629035.1 uncultured Thiotrichales bacterium
CATTACCATCTAATGGCAATGAGGGTGCCAACTTCACTGCGCCTACCAACATTAAAGGAGCTACTTCTCCCGCAGCACGGGCCACCGCTAAGATCAAACCTGTCATCATTGCCGGAGTTGTCATGGGCAATACTGTTCGCCATAGGGTTTCTGCTTTAGTAGCCCCTAATGCAAGTGAACCTTCTCTGACCGCACGAGGTATTCTTGATAACCCTTCTTCCGTGGCAACAATTACGACGGGTACCGTAAGTAATGCAAGCGTTAAAGATGCCCAAAGAATACCGCCAGAACCAAATGTCGGCGTCGGCAAAGCCTCAGTAAAAAATAACTCATCAATTGTGCCACCGACGATATACACAAAAAATCCCAGCCCAAAGACTCCATATACAATAGAAGGCACACCCGCTAAGTTATTAACGGATATGCGCACTAATCGTGTAATAAAACCCTGATGTGCATACTCACGCAAATATATAGCGGCAATGACTCCGAAGGGTGTAACGATGATAGACATCAATAGCACCATTACCACTGTGCCGAAAATTGCCGGAAATATTCCACCTTCAGTGTTAGCCTCGCGCGGGTCATCGCTCACAAAACCCCAAAAGGTTTTTAGGTAAAAAAGAAGTTTTTCACCTGTGCTTAATGCATTCGGTCGATATGCTTTGACAACGTCTGATAATTTGATTTCTTTCAAACCACCCGTCATCTCTTTTAGTACAATGCTGTCTCGCGCGGCCTCAACATAAAGAGCATCTAGCTCTTTCTTCAAAACTTCATAGTCAGCTGTGAACTTGTTTTGCTCTAGCGTTACCGCTTCGAATACCTGAGGATCTGTTTCATTATCGAGTTCAAAACCACGTTTCTTTAATCTCAACTTCTCCAGTCGATAATTAATTTTACCAATTTCTCTTTTTTCTATATGTTCAATTTTTTCTCTTAAATCCAATACACGATCAAGGCGCGCTTCTAGATCTTGCCACTTAATATCTTCATATAACTCTAGAACTTCTCCATCACTTTTAATTTCCTGCAAATAACCATAGAAGTTACCCCATTGATTACGTTCAAGCACGAGCACATCTTTTGGTTTACGCACTTGTAACTCATTTGGTGTAACCGTTAACATGAAATCAGTACCTAGAACCTCACGGTTACCCACCTTTATCAAACTTCTTTCGATAAACTCATCTTCGCTATCTACTTTGATGCCTGATTCAATAATGCGCTGTCTGGCCACCTCTTCAGATTCAACCCGTTCACCAATAATTTGCACGGTATCTGTGCCATTGTTGTAATCAATTTCATAAACAGTCTTAGGCCAAAAATGCCCCAACCCTCTTGAGGCAATCAATAACAACAAGCCCACCACCATGATCATACTGATCGCTACCGCACCAGCATTTAGCCACACCCAAGGCGTGCCTGACGACATAAATAATTTAAAGTTTTGCTTCTTATCTTTCATATAGATTTATTTACAAACTGCTATATTTTTCGCGCAGTCGCTGGCGAACAATCTCTGCAATCGTGTTGAAGAAGAAGGTAAAGATAAACAACACCAATGCCGCCAAGAAAAGAATCCTAAAGTGTGTACTGCCAACCGCTGACTCAGGCAGTTCCACTGCAACGTTTGCGGACAAGGTGCGCATACCTTCAAAAATACTGAAATCCATAATAGGGGTATTACCCGTTGCCATTAGCACGATCATAGTTTCGCCAACCGCGCGGCCCAAACCGATCATGGTACCAGAGAAAATTCCTGGACTTGCCGAAGGAAGCACTACCCTAACCAAGGTTTGCCATGGCGTTGCACCTAATGCTAGTGAACCTGAACTTAAATGTTTAGGCACACTAAATACAGCATCTTCAGCAATTGAAAAAATGGTTGGTATCACTGCAAACCCCATTGCAATACCGATAATGACCGAATTTCTTTGGTCGTAACCAATACCCATTGTATCCGTTAACCATAAGCGCATATTGCCATCAAACAACACGCGTTCCATCCATGGACTCAAAGACAATGCTAACCATCCACATACCAATACAACTGGAATTAATAACGCAGCTTGCCACCCATCAGATATTGAAATTTTGATCCTGTCCGGCACTTGCCACCATGCAAAACTTGCTAATAAAATTCCCAAGGGCAACGCCACAATGGTGGCAAATACCCCAGGCAGATTCGCCTCTACAAAAGGTGCTAACCAAAGGCCTGCAAGGAAACCCAAAATTACAGTAGGTAACGCTTCCATAATTTCTATTGACGGTTTAACTACCCCGCGCATTTTTGGAGCCATGAAATAGGCTGTAAATATTGCTCCACATATTGCTAACGGCATGGCCACTAACATCGCGTAAAATGCAGCTTTAAACGTACCAAATGTTAACGGTGTAAGACTAAACTTCGGTTCGAAATCATTAGATGATGAAGATGACTGCCATATGTAATCCGGCTCAGGATAGCTCTCATACCAAACCTTGCCCCATATCGAACTCAACGATGCTTCCGGATGTTCAGTATCCATTTCCCAAACATGCAATTCGCCACTATTATCTTCTACAATTAATTTGTCACTTCTTGGCCCAACACCTAGATGAGTGATGGGCTTATCCGTTATATTTTCTGTAAACAAATGTCTAGATGCAGTGGTGTGAAATAAAGAAACATTACCTTCGACATCCGTAACCAGAAACCCTTTACGTAATAACTCAGTCGAAATACTAGATACCTCACTACCGCCACTATTAAAATTTCTAATCGCTGTTAAATGTCGCTGCCCATCTTCTCCACGCACTAAAAATAGCTGGTGTATATTACCTTGATCATCGGCAAGCAATAATGAAATCCCACCAAGAAGAAATTCTAGTGAAGTTGGCTGATTACCTTCATCCAGAACGGAAATAGATTCAATATGAATGGGTTCAGCTTTATCACGAATGTCATAATACGCAATCGCACCTTCTGCATTTAACAGATACAACCACTGGCGTTCTGGTGACACTAACGCTTTAACCGCCTTGTGCGGATATGGCAGGATGAGTTGGTTGGTTAATTCTAGAGAAAATTCATCTTCATCTAAGAATGA
>CAZVPJ010000193.1:0-3064 GCA_964629035.1 uncultured Thiotrichales bacterium
AATTGGCAAAATATTAAAGACTTCTTAATGTTGAAGATATCACAATCATTCGAAAATTCAGAATTAGATAGTTTCATACGAGTGTAACTACTTCGACACACATACATATTTTTGTATTTCATTACAAGTAGGGATATCAATAACCCTAAGATGCCCCTTGGATTTGTAGAGACTCTGCTAAGTAAAATTATAGGCAAAGAAGAATGCAAACCTAGGGGCTCTTCACGATGTTTTATAAAGGGAGATAAAAGTACACTGAATAACAAATAAAAACACCATAACATCATGGAAAAATGAAATATTAAAAAATGAGTACATAAAAAGAAACGTAGTGAGTAGCAAAGCAAATTCGCGGCTTTTTGGTTCGCATCCACGAGCAATGTGAATTGGTAAAAAAAGTAAAATTATAAGACTTACCAAACCTAAAATACCATTCGAGATGGTATGACTTAAAAACCCATTATGTAGGTGTGTTTTATTATACCATTTTTTTTCTGATTTAGGAGCTTTAGCTTTAGCCTGCTCAATCAAATTTGATCGTCCAACACCATAAATTGGATTATCCTTTAAAAGTTTATAACCACTTTGATAATACGATACTCTCATTCTGGAGCTTTTATCTAAACTCTTAAAAGACTTTTTTTGTTTAAGTGTTTCAATAATAGGGACACTTCTATCAACTAATTTTTGAACGATTTTATTCTGATTTCCATTTATAAAAACTAAAGCGAGTAATATAATCAAAGACATTAGAATAAATACAGGCTTTATGCTCTTATTGATTATAGATTTGTAAAGCATGTAGCCAGTGCACAAGATTATTGTTGCAGCCAATGGTCCGCGACTTCCAGTTGCAATAAGAGCCACGCTGGAAGATAAAAAACCTACAAAATGTAAAATTTTATACCATCTCTTAGAATGGTATCCAAAAACGATGCAGCCAATAGCAGATGTTGACGCTATAAGAGCTAAAATTAATGGGTTGCCAGATAATAAACTAGCACGCTCAAGGTCTATTGAAGTATAGTATTCTATGAATAAACCTAGAACCATAATGAGAGCAGAAACAGGAAAAGTTAAATGGAGACTTTCTTTATATCTCGCTACATCACAGTATCTGATAGCTGGTAAAAGCAGAATTAAAGTAATTAAACCAATATTTGATAAGCCAAGCCACATACTCGTCAGTCCATTATCGTTTAAATATCCTATGAACAAAACGACAGCCATATAGAAACTGACACCCCATGCAGTGGTTATTTCATTTCTGTTTAGAAAAATAGGGGCGTAAAACCAATAATTAAGCGCGAAAATAGCCATTATAATAGCGCCAAAGCTACCGCCTGAGCCTGCAAATGAGAATGTTGTCATAGTTAGGAATAAACCGATTGACCAACGCACGCAGGCGCTTTGTTCTGAAATATGAATATGTTTCCAAAAAAAATTATTCACTCTAGAGCTTTCTTCATCTAGCATCTGTAATGATATGATAACTCTATAAACAGGTATTCAAAATCATGCCTCTGAAAATGAAATTAATCGTCGGGATAGAGGTCAGCTACAAGTACTATAAAGCTTTTAATATGAGCAAGAAATTCTGTCTTCGCACACTTTCAAAATCACCTAACGCCACATAGTTAAAAGTACTATTTGTTATATGCAAGCATACGGTTCATGTTCCCACCGCGATGCTCTAGTACGCTTGTTTGGAAAGTATGCCACTGTTCATCTGTTAACTTAGACTTTAACCCACCAAGATAGTTAGCATAGTGCGGTCGGTGATAAACCTCGCCAAATCCAGCTTTCCTAAACAATTTAGTGGCCGTATCTGGAGAGTAAAAGGCAAGGTGATTGCGAGTAAAGCCATTCCAGTTATCTTTATCTTTTTTCAATAGAAGAGAATTGGCATTAACTGTGAAAACTAATAATGCTCCATTTGGCTTCAGGTATGATCGTAACATAGAAAAAGTTTCAATCGGCCTTGGTAAATGAGCTAAGACAGACCATAATGTTATATAGTCAAATTTCTTACCTTTGAGTTCTGGAATATCCTGTGGTTCTCCACACCATAGTCTATCATGGCCAAGAAGGTCTTTAGCGGCGTCAATAGATTCTGGTGAAAGATCTATCCCCCAAGTTTCATAGCCTATGTCTTTTAGGACCTCTAAAGCCAAACCATTGCCACAGCCAAAGTCAAACACGGTAAGCGGGTGTTTAGGGTCAGAACTTTGAGGAATCAGATCCTTGAATGATGCAAGCACACTTTTATATTTTGTTTGTCGCGACTTACCGTACTTTCCAGATAAAAAGTTGTTGTAGTTTACTCCATCATAGAGTTTGTGAAGATGCTTTGGAATAATATTTGGATTACGATACAACAGATCGCACTCAGTGCACATAACTACTTTATACTCCCAGTCTTTCTTGGCAGGCTGAAACACTGGTTTGAACGATTCGCATCCGCATAAAAGGCATGGAACTACTTCCTCTATTTCTCCAAGAGAAATTGTCTTTTCATAATCTCTAGTTGATACAACTGGCCTAGAATCTAGATATTTTTGCCATGACTGCTCAATCTTACGGGCAGAGCCCTTGGTAACGTATGGTTTGTGGTTTTTTGCAATGGCAGGTTTGTCATTAGATGCTGAAATATCTGGCATTACAGACTTGACTGCTTTTACACTTTTTGTAACGATTTTTTCTGCCTTATTCACCAGTGTGTCACTCATAATTTAACTCATAATAGCTATTAATAGATTGACCCCAATCAATCTATGTAATTAAGGAAATGTCAATATTTTCCTTTAATTTATTTGAATAAAATTATGTTTAAGAGCGATTAGAGAGTTTAAACTCAACTTAGGCATAGTGAATAGCCCCGAGTTTGTTAGGCACCTCACAGCTTCATTTCCTGTTGCTTTTCAAACAAAGCCTGCAAAACAAAATCTGTTGTTTGGCGATTTTGCATTGCCCAACCAACTACACATCTGGAATAGAGCTCGGTAACAACCGACAGATACGCAAAACCTTCGTAAGACTTGATGTAGGTCATGTTGACAAACTC
>CAZVPJ010000194.1:0-3036 GCA_964629035.1 uncultured Thiotrichales bacterium
TGAAGGCGAATTAAAGATCGCGGCCCAGATGAATAAACAAGCCGGATACGTTTAAGCCAGAGATATACTAGAGATATACTTAAGATAGGCTTATTCAAAACTAGACTAATAAGCCCTTATCTTTGTTTATTTATTGTACGAAATAAATGTACTTAGGTAAGGGTTTTTTTGCTAAATAACTATTAAAATACAATAAAAAACGGCAAACTATAGTCATACTAAATAATGATAGAAAACATAGGAGTTCAGAGATGAAAGTAACTTATGATGGAGATACTTGCAGCCATGCAGGTGAATGTGTAAAAGGTTCACCAAGCGTATTTAAGGTGGAAGACGGTCAATTTGTAATTGATACTGATGCAGCACCGGAAGCAGAAATCCGTGCAACAGTAGCGAAGTGTCCTTCAGGCGCTTTAAAGATTGAGGGCTAACTGCTTAAATTCTGTTATAGCAATTGCATTGCTTAGTTTTCAAACTAACCTAATGTGCGTTGTAAAATAATTAATGGCTATGCGTGCACTAACTGGCGCGCTTAGCATATTCAAGATAATCCTAATGAAGATTGCCTGTTAGGGGGAGATATGATCGGAGATCAGTTAAGAACAAAAATGATTTTGAGTGGACACCCAAGCTGTCCAAACACTGGAAAGTGTTTGCAAACGGCCGGTGAGAAGGGTGTTGACGTAGAAACAATTCTCATAAATGGAATGGACGACAGTGATTTTCTAGCAAAATCTCCTTACGGTATTGGTCCAGTCTTACAAGACATAGACTTTATTGTATACGGAACCGGGGCAGTAATGTCTTATCTTGATGATAAAGGTTTTGGTCCATCACTGGTTCCACGTAATGGTGTGCATCGAGCGGTGATGTATCAGTGGGCAGGAATTGCTACTGAAAAAGTACAAACCATGATGGGAGATAACCTTGATAAAGATGGATTAGCGCCTTTATTTGATGGTTTAGAGAATCAACTTAAGAATCCACCCAAGAAAGGTGACTTTATCTGTGGTGATTTTTCTTTGGCTGATATTCATTGGGCAGCATGCTGTAACTTACTTGAGCATAGTGGAGCAGGTGACCTAGTCAGCTCACGACCAGGTGTAAGTGCTTGGTATGGCAAAGTTAAGTCCCATCCTTCAACGAGTAAGGAAAAGCTTGAACCATATACATGCTTGCCAACAGCAGGTGATGTAAGTTCAGGAACCTTGCGAGACATTTCTATCAACGTATAGAAGGATTTTCTTTTTTAAAACCTACAAAGCGTTCTCAACACTGGAAAGGACGCCAGTGAGTAATTGATATCATGTTTGGATTATTTGGTGGTAATAAAGATTGGCAAGCTAAAGTGAATGGTGGCGAACACACCATTACTGTTAAAGCTGGTGACAATCTATTAAATGCAGCATTATCCCAAGGTGTGCCGTGGCCACATGACTGTCGTGTGGGCAGTTGCAGCACTTGTCAGTGCACACTTAAAGGTGGAAAAATCAAAGCGTTAACTGATTTTTCTTATGTCCTAGATCAAGATCAATTAAAGAGCGGCACTATATTGGCGTGCCAAACACGGCTCAAGAGTGATATCGAAATTGAAGTTGAGCTTGGCGATGCACCGGCAATTGCACTGAATAGTTACGAAGGTAAAATTCTAAGTGCACGCAACATGACGCACGATATCAAAGAACTTGTGATTAAGTGTGATGGTAATGTTGAACACTCAGGTATGGCCGGTCAATATTCTGAAATATCGATTAGCGCAATAGATGATCCACGATCTTATTCATACGCAAAGGCACCTAAACAAGAAAATCCTGGTGAATTCACCTTTTATGTACGTTTGGTACCTAATGGTAAATTTACTGAATGGTTATTTGCAGAAGATCGTACAGGTGAGCCGGTAAAAGTTACGGGTCCGTACGGCCAGTTTTATCGTCGAGAAGAGGACTCAACCATGGTGTGTGTAGCAGGTGGTAGTGGAATGAGTGCCATAAAAGCAATACTTGAAAGTTCTGCAGCAGAGCAAGTAAAACGCAATTGTTTGTATTTGTTTGGTGCGCGCGCGCAACAAGATTTATATTGCATGGACGAGTTGGCAGAAATTGGTAAGAAATGGAATAAAGATTATTCATTTGAATTCGTACCTGTATTAAGTGAAGAGCCAGATGGAAGTGGTTGGCAGGGTGCTACGGGTTTTGTCACCACCTATTTGAAAGAAGCCTATGTAGATACAGGGAAAATTTCTATGAGCAATGCACAAGGCTATTTATGTGGTCCTCCACCCATGATTGATGCAGCTATAGATGTAATGGTGGATCAAGGTTTGGATAAAGAAAATATATTCTTTGATAAATTTTTGGATGCGAGTTCAATGCCCGGTGGGCGTTAAGATTTAGTTAATTTAGAGTATTTAGGAGTAAGACATGCGTACATTACAAGCAGTAGGAGTTATGGCCTTATGGACCATAGCATTCTTAGGAGTTATGAACTGGTTAAATGTGGGAGCACATTACCGAGAGTGGTATTGGGCGCTAGGAACGGCGCTGATGTTTATTGTTATGATTGTAGGCAATTTCTGGATCTTCTTCGCAGTAGGAAAAGAAGAGCCATGGGATTGGGTTAAAAATAAAGAGAGTGGGGCTGACGAATAGTTTTCTCTCTTCTCTAAATTTTTATTTAAAGCGGCTGTTTTTAAACAGCCGCTTTTAGTTTTGGGATAAGCAAATGTGCTCAACATTGGGGATATTACTAGGTTGCCAGGTTTCAATGGCCCAGTCCCAAATTTCACTTAGATCGTTATTAGCAAGCATGGATATTTCAAGCTCTTTTGGAATTAAGTGGCCTAAGTTATTGAGTATATTTATTAAAGTCTTACAACGGTCGTGTGTATCAACGGCTTTGGCACCCGTTTGTTTGCTTAATTTTTGTTGTTGTTCATTTACAATAATCGGTATATGCAGAAAGCTTGGTATTGGGAAGTTGAGCAGTTTGCAAAGGTGTATTTGAATGGGAGTAAACGCCAGTAGATCATGCCCGCGC
>CAZVPJ010000195.1:0-2984 GCA_964629035.1 uncultured Thiotrichales bacterium
CCTGTGGTGATGTTACGGGCCCTTATCAGTTTACTCATACCGCTGCTCATCAAGCCTGGTATACCAGTGTAAACTCATTATTTGGAGCCTTTAAAAAATTTCGTGTCGATTATTCTGTAATACCATGGTGCACCTTTACGGAACCTGAAATAGCACGTGTAGGTCTTAACGAACAAGACGCTAAACAACAGAATATAGAGTATGAAGTCACACGCTTTGATATCGAAGAACTAGACCGAGCGATTGCAGATAGCGAAGCGCATGGAGTAGTCAAGGTGCTAACAAAACCAGGTAAAGATAAAATTCTGGGTGTTACCATTGTTGGCGATCACGCTGGAGACCTGATCAGTGAATATGTTTCTGCAATGAAACATGGCCTAGGGCTAAATAAAATACTAGGCACTATACATATTTACCCAACTTTGGCTGAGGCAAATAAGTATGCGGCGGGTGAGTGGAAACGCGCCCATACTCCTGAACGATTACTGGGTTGGATAGAAAAACTTCATACCTTTGCGCGTAAATAACTTTTAACTTAATTGATTTAAACCATGCACGAAACGATTCACTTACTTAAAAAAACTGATTTTCCTAAAATTCAACGCAACAAAGTAGAAACTTTGCAAGTAAATTTGGGTTATGAATGCAATCAAAGCTGCACGCATTGCCATGTAGACGCAGGCCCTAATCGAAAAGAAATGATGACGAAAGAAAATATCGAAGTGGTTGCAGAATATATGCAAGCGCAAGATATCAGTATTTTAGATCTCACCGGTGGCGCACCAGAACTACATTCACAATTTAGAGAGCTGGTAAGAATTGCGCATAGCCAATCTCGTCATGTGATTGATCGTTGCAATCTAACGATTCTTGAAGAGCCCCATCAAGAAGACTTAGCAGAGTTTTTAGCCGCTCATAATGTAGAAGTAGTCGCCTCTTTACCTTGTTATTTAGAAGAGAATGTAGATAAACAGCGTGGCAAAGGTGTATTTGGTAAAAGTATCCGTGGACTTCAGCTGCTTAATAAACTTGGTTATGGAAAGGGTGATGAAAAGCATAAACTCACACTCGTATATAATCCGCAAGGCCCAGAGTTACCGCCCTCACAGGAATCTTTAAAAAAAGACTATACAAAATTTCTGGCAGAAAATTATGGCATTAGCTTCGACCATTTATTTACCATTACCAATATGCCAATCAAGAGATTTGGCAGCATGTTAGTGAGTAAAGGTAAATTTGAAGAGTACATGCAGTTATTACGAAGCGCGTACAGTACTAAAAATTTACAATCCGTAATGTGTAAAACAATGGTGAGCGTAGACTGGCAAGGTTACGTATATGATTGTGACTTTAATCAAATGCTAAGCATGTCGCTGCCACACAAAGATAGCATCCGCACACATTTATCAGAAATCATGCAAACCAGCCTGGAACATAATGAAATCATGGTTGCGGATCATTGTTATGGTTGCACAGCAGGACAAGGTAGTAGCTGTGGTGGCGCGCTAAATTGATAAAGATTTTTATTACAAATTTATAACCCCTATATTTTTAACGGATTTATGAAATCCGGGTTTATTCAGTTACATCTCAACATATTATGAAAACAAAGGATGTCTTCGTATACAATTGAGTATATGACTCGCATACTAATATTTGTATTCTTCACATTCTGTTTTACTTCTACGTTTGCTGAAAACCCAGAAGCAGATGCAAAACCAGAAACTAAAAGTGACTCCAGTTTAAACACAGGTAATCCTAAGGTTGATGGCCAAGCTGAAAAACAGCACAAGGCTAAACAACAAGGTGAACAACCACAACGAAGGGGGCCTCCACCAGCAATTGTGGTGGTTGAAAAAGCAGTTCAGCAAAAAATTGCACCGACCGCTTTATATAGTGCAACGGTGATTAGTCGTGATGATGCCAATCTATCTGCTGAACTTGCTGGGCGCATAACCTGGGTTGCCGAGGTGGGCGATCGCGTACAAGCAGGTGATCCGGTCGTTAAACTGGATGACATTTTCTTCAAACAACAAGTCATTGAAGAAAAGTCCATCATACAAAGTGAAAAAGCCAAGTATGATTTACATTCGAAGGAAGTAAAACGCTTTAGTGAGTTAATTGAACAGAATAATGTAGCGCGCAGTCAACTTGACCAAGCCATTTCTGATCAAGCCGTTGCGCGCAGCAACATGGCTTCAGCAAGAGCAAGACTTGTGCAAGCTGACGAGCGCCTGCGTCGCACCAATATCATGGCTCCCTTTGATGGCGTGGTGTCCGAACGATTATTGCAAACAGGTGAATGGGCCAATAATGGTGCGACCGTTGTACGACTGGTTAGTGCCAGCAATCTTGAAATACAAACTCATATACCCGCCAGTAGCTTACGATTTATTACCATCGGAGCACCTCTAAAATATGTATATGGTTCAGGTCATAGTAATGGCGATGACCCAAGTCAGGGTATTGGGAAAGTGCGAACACTAGTGCCCATTGGTGGAGATTCCTCACGTTTATATGAACTAAGAATAAGCGTTGAAGATCCAGCATTGGTAGCAGGAAAACTATTACGAGTAGCTATTCCTACGGAGCATGAACGTGAAGCTATCCTAGTACCTCGCGATGCACTCGTGCTAAGGAGAGAAGGCGTTTATGTTTTTCGAGTTAATGAGAACTCAATGGCTGAACGCGTACAAGTTGAAACAGGTATAGCAGATTTAACGCGTATTGAAGTTACAGGTGGCATTCAAGCGAACGATCGAGTAATTACACGAGGTGGAGAAAACTTACGCCCAGGGATGACGGTAACTGTACAGACATTACAGACTAATTCGTGAAGCCAATCAAGGCCATGTGTGCCAGCTCAATTATCTTTAGTAACTTTTTCTTAACTTTTCTTATGCATCGTTCATGACATTTTTGAAACCAGCACTTGATAACCCAGTTGCAACCTTAGTGGCTTGCATCTTAGTGGCGATATTCGG
>CAZVPJ010000196.1:0-2980 GCA_964629035.1 uncultured Thiotrichales bacterium
CAATGACTAATGCGTGACGTAATCGATCAGGATAATCAATGGCCCATTGCATAACTTGCATGCCGCCAAGACTGCCCCCTATAACGGCTGCCCATTGCTGTATGCCTAGTGAATCCGCAAGGTATGTTTGACTAAGTGTCCAGTCATGTACTGTAAGTAATGGAAAGTCAGGTCCGTAAGGTTTGCCAGATTCAGGGTTTATTGTATTGGGTCCACTGCTGCCTTTGCAGCCACCTAAATTATTAGGACAGACAATAAAAAATCGATTGGTATCAAAAGGTTTGCCGGGTCCAATGCAGTTATCCCACCAACCAGGTTTGCGATCATCGGCACTATTATAACCTGCAACATGTTGATCGCCTGAAAGCGCGTGACAAATTAATACTGCATTGTCTTTATCAGCATTGAGTTCCCCATAGGTTTCATATGCGAGTGTAAACTCTGGTAATGAGCGCCCACAATCGAGCTGCAGCGGTTGTTTAACCGTTAGATATTGTGTCTCGATGAGACCAACTGAATCTGCTGCATAGGTTTCTGGCACGCTTAAGTATGTAAACTCATGGTATGGATCACGAAGTGTAATGAGTGCGTGTTATGCACGCAATGCATTTAGAATGAATGCAGGATAATTTTTATGCAATATAAGCCAATTAACACTGCAAACGTTGATAGATCAAAAACACCAATAGGTGGAATTAGCTTTCGTGCGGGACGTATTAGTGGCTCAGTAATAGAACGTAAAATGGATGTCATAGGATTACTTTGGCCGTGCATATGAGGGGCTACCCAGCTTATAACCACTAAAATAATAATGGCAAAGATAAACACATTAACCACCTGGTTAAGTGCGCCGATGATGGAGGGAACAATCAAGGCTTCTAGTGCAACTTGCTTGCCGAATAAGAAACCGCGTGAGGCAAGCTCAATAAATTTAAGCAGTAATATAAGTACAATCGCCGAAGTATCAATTCCGCCAAAACTAGGCAGTATCTTTCGAAGAGGTGTAAGTACAGGATTGGTGATGGTTAGAATAAATTGCGAAAAAGGATTATAGAAATCAGCCCGCGTTAGTCCCAACAGCATGCGAATAATGATGGCGTATATATACGAAGTAAATAAAACATGTATTAAAAAATCTAAAACATTATTTATTGGGTTCATTTTTTATCTGCCTATTATTAATTAAATGATATTTACAAAATGGTAGTTAATAATTGGATTACTATTTTTCAGGTTCGGAAAGTTGCTGAGACCTTGCAGCAGCATTTTTAATAGCTAATTCAATTATATTCTTCATGTCATGTTGTTGTAAGGTGTCAATGGCTGCCTCGGTAGTGCCACCTTTAGAGGTCACTGCAAGTCGTAATGCTTGTGCGGTTTGATTGCTGCTAGAAAGCAATTTTGATGCACCTGTTGCCGTAGCAATCGTCAATTGACGAGACTGTGTTTCACTTAATCCTAAGGTTTGACCCGCTTCGATCATAGCCTCTATTAAGTAAAAGAAATATGCAGGACCACTTCCTGATATGGCCGTTACGGCATCTAATAATTGTTCGTTTTCAATCCATATAGCAATACCGACACTTTGAAGAATATCATCTGCGAGCTGTCGTTGAGCATCGGTAACTTCAGCGTTCGCAAATAATCCGGTAACCCCTGACTGGACTAATGCAGGAGTATTGGGCATGCAGCGAATAATAGGTAATTCTCCACCTAACCAAGTATCGATCGTCTTGATGAGCACTCCTGCAGCGATGGATATCATCAGAGGTCGTTTAATTTGACACTGTGCAGCAATTTGCTCACACGCAGCTTGCATGGCTTGAGGTTTTACGGCTAGCACTACTACATCTGCGATATGCAGTGCTGCTTCAGATTGGGTGTAAACATGACAGTTTGATAAGCGCTCTTTAATTTTGCCGGTGATTGCTGGATCACTATCGACTACTGAAATATTATCAGGATTCCAGCCACTTTCTAAAAGGCCTAGGGCAAGTGCTTGCCCCATGTTTCCACCACCGATAAAAACTATATTAAGATTTTGCATAATTAGAATGTAATAGATAATGTTTTCTATTTATTAACCTTGCGTTCACCGAAAATCGCGGTGCCGACGCGAACTATCGTAGCACCTTCTGCAACGGCTGCCTCTACATCATTACTCATACCCATAGAGAGCACATCCAGCTCAAATCCATGTTGATTTAAATGCTCAAGTTTTTTGCGTAACTTCGCAAAGGATTTGCGTTGAGTATCAAGGTCCTTGCTTGCTTTTGGGATCGCCATTAGGCCACGCAGTGTAATATATTTTAACGTGGATATTTGTGTTGCTAGTTCTTCAACTTCATCGAGTGTTACACCTGCTTTTGACGTTTCATTATCAATATTTACTTGTATACAAACCTGCAAGGGGTTGAGTGTTGGTGGGCGTTGATCATTTAGTCGCTTGGCAATGATTAGCCGGTCTATGCTATGTACCCATTGAAAATTCTCTGCAATCAGGCGAGATTTATTTTTTTGTATAGGCCCAATAAAGTGCCACGTAAGATCCGTATTATTTTGTTCTATTTTCTCAATAGCTTCTTGAACATAACTTTCCGCAAAATGTTTTTGGCCAGCATGATGGGCGATGATGATATCTTCGATCGGTTTCGTTTTACTTACAGCTACTAACTGCACGCTATTCTCTTTGCGCTGATATTTTTTTTCCAAGCTGCGCAGGGTCGTGAGCACGGCTTTGATATTTTCTTCGATTTGTACTCTAGGGTTTGTATCTGGGAAATGCTTTGGCATATGTTTTGGCATAGGGCTGTTGTCACGAATCGGTGGTTTTGCAGCAAATTCCTATTCTGACTGTGATTTTCGCATATCGTTGAATTTACATAAGTAACTCTATTAGCCTCAGTTTTTTAGCATGAGTATGCGTCCATGGCTAGTGATCTGGCCATTTAGTCGTATTAATGAAACGGCTTGTCTATAA
>CAZVPJ010000197.1:0-2966 GCA_964629035.1 uncultured Thiotrichales bacterium
ACATTCAACAGAATTATATAGTGAGTTAGTGAAAAATGTTTGAACAGAAAAACTGTAGTGTTACCCCCATAGATCAAGCATCTTCATTAAGAAATATGAATGCTATTGATGAAATTAATGTGTTGGCTGTTACTGGTGGGAAAGGGGGCGTAGGAAAAACTAATATAGCGATAAATCTTGCTGTAGCACTTGCAGATCTTCAAAGAAAAGTAATGCTATTAGATGCTGATTTTGGTCTCTCAAACATTGATGTAATGTTAGGGATGCGTGCCAGGAAGAATTTATTTCATGTTCTAAAGAATGAATGCCGGGTTGAAGATATTATACTTAATGGTCCACATGGAATTCAAATTATACCTGCGGCATCAGGTGTTAAAGAAATGGCTAACTTAACCGCTCAAGAACACATGGGCATCATTGATTCAATCAGTCAGTTTAATCCAACATTGGACTACTTCATTATCGATACAGCTCCAGGAATTAGTGAAAATGTTTCCCTCTTTACACAGTTAGCAAACAATATATTAATAGTCGTATGCGATGAACCAGCCTCTATGGCAGATGCATATGCTTTGATAAAGGTGCTAAGTAAGAAAGGTGTAAAGCAAAAATTTCAAATCATCACTAATATGGTGGAGTCTAGTGCTCATGGTCAACGATTATTTAGTCAACTAGAAAAAGTATCCAATCACTTCTTGGAAGCTTCGTTAGAATATTGTGGATATATTCCTAACGATGAATTTTTAAAAAAAGCAATTAAGAAACAACAATCAGTCCTTGAAGTTTATCCAACAAGTCGTTCTTCATTGGGGTTCGTTCGATTAGCAAGACAAATATGCAGCTTACCATTATCTGTAAATGCCACTGGCTCAGTTGAGCTATTTCTGGAACGTCAACTGTCTAACCAATAATAAAAATATTTAATATTATGAATGATGCAGCCGCAGCAAGTTATACCGCAGTACAAAATCTGGATATAGAAGGTGTCGTTACTCAACATGCATCTCTAGTAAAGAGAATTGCATATCACCTTAAAGGAAGACTGCCAGATACTGTTTTAGTGGATGATTTAATTCAATCTGGGATGGTTGGTCTATTGGAGGCAGCAAGAAATTTTAATCCTACACAAGGAGCCAGTTTTGAAACCTATGCGGGTATAAGAATCCGTGGGGCAATGTTAGATGAAATTAGACGCGGTGACTGGACGCCAAGGTCTGTACATCGAAAATCTAGAGATATGATGGAAGCGATTCGTAAAGTAGAGAATCGCACTTTGGCCAGTGCAACGGATACTGAAATTGCTCAGGAAATGGGTGTCGAGCTTAATGAATATAATAAAATTTTACGTGACTCATCCGTAGCTCAAATTTTTAGTATTGATGAAAGTGAAGATTCAACTGACTATAAAATGGAAATGAGTTCAGATTCAGACCCTGATAAAGAATATATCGATGAAAAATTCCATTCTGAATTAACCTCTACTATTAATCAATTACCAGAGAGAGAACGATTAGTGATGTCGCTTTATTATGAAGAAGAGATGAATTTGCGAGAAATAGGCGCTCTTTTGGAAGTAAGCGAATCTCGTGTATGCCAGATTCATGGAAAAGCATTAGTTATGTTGCGTGCAAGATTGAGTGAATGGCTAGAAAATAAGAGTTAGTAATAAAAAGGACTGATTTAATTCACATAAGGGACTATTAGGAATAATTAATGATCTAAGAGTTTTGACATGGTTGAAAGTAACAAAATTGGATCTTTTACCAGGACATGGCCAATACAGCCAACCAAGAAAGATCGTCCTGATCAAAATAGTCAACACAGGAAAAAGAAAGACGATAAACATGAGTCTAACGACGAACCTAGAGATCCTGGTGATACGATAATTGATGAATATGTGTGATCAAATCAGAGGAAGTTATGGATATTAGTAGTATAAATTATAATTACATTAAGAGTTTTTTGGATGAGATGGCATTAGTATTTGGTGCTAGTTATGATCAATCAGTATTGTTTTTTTCAATGCTAATTGTACTTGTCTCGATGTATGTATTAAGCAAAAAAATAATTAAGTTAGAAAAAACACAAGTAAATGAAATAGATGATATTACTGGCTTTAATAGATTAATCGATGATGAGTTAGGAATGCTCAAGCTTGGCCAAAACGAGCTCAGTAAAGTGCTTGAAAATACAAATAGTTCTAGCGTTACTGCAGGTACTTCAAATGATGAAGGAAAATTATTTAATAATGCACCGTACACTCAAGCGGTTCAATTAGCGAGACGTGGTTATGCTAGAGAAGATATTATTTCATTATGCTCACTTACTGAATCAGAGGCTGAGCTGATTCTAGCACTTCACTCGAATACAAAAGCAGCATAAAACCTAATATAGAAATGATATTCAAAACTATATTCATCGTTTTTTGTTAAATAAAATTAAAGTATCTTAAGGCTTGGTCGATATGATTCCTATATAGGGATATATCGATATGTATCATAAGTGTACATGGTGTAAGGCAAGAATATTATCTAAGCCAATATATTACACACAGGGTTTTATGCAGTTGAGTCCAGGATTTGGGGTTTACTGTAATGCTGTGTGCTCATTATCCGCGCATACGGCTAATCAGAATCAAAAAGTAAGCGCTCAAATTCCTCCGCCAGAACCTGATCCAGTCAATTCTAGTCAAATACTGTAACAGTATCAGTACGTTATTATGCTTTAAAGTAGTTAGATATAACGCCGATACATAAGTAGTGTTGTTTATATAACAAGTTCGCTTTCATTGTTTTGATCTATAAATTTAAATGACATGATATCTAAGAACGGGCTAGTTGCATGATCTAATAAATAATCATGTGTAAAATTATTGTGTAATGGAGTGAGCATTAGAAATGTCAATTACAAGTCAGTATAAAGATCGTATATCTAAAGCTTTCATTATTATAAGTAAAGTTTTTGAG
>CAZVPJ010000198.1:0-2956 GCA_964629035.1 uncultured Thiotrichales bacterium
CGGCTTTGAGCTGATCATCGGTGAAGGATAGGTCAGCAAATTTTTCAGTCATTAAAGTATTAATCAAGATATTGCTTTCTTGACGTTTAATTTGCTCGATAATTTCAGGACGATTCGAGATGCCTGCGTTAATGGCTTCTTGTCGTAAAATTTCAGTTGCAATCATTTCGTCCGCAATGGCTTGGTCGGTGAAAGTAGCTTCAGGTTGTGACTCACGCTTGGCTTTAGCAAACGTTGCGTAATCATTATTACTAATTATCACGTCATTAACGCGCGCATATTCTCCGCTATCGTCTGTGCTGGTAGCAGCAGTGGTAGCTTTTGGTGCTTCACCACCTTTACAAGAAAACAAAAGACTAGTGCAAAGAAGTATGGCTGTCATCAAGGCGAGTGTGCGTGTAAACATGAATAATTCCTTAAATGTTAAATGTGAATCGTTTTAGTACTAAGAAAAGTAAAGAATATTTGAAAAAATTAAGGTAAGACGTGTTTGTAAGGTTTTACCGTCACTTTTTCATAAACACCTGCTTCTATATAGGGGTCATCATCTGCCCACGTTTGTGCGGCTTGAAGGGAATCGAATTCTGCAACGATTAAGCTGCCCGTGAAACCTGCATCACCCGGGTCTGGGCTGTCAATGGCGGGGTGGGGTCCAGCAATAATCAATCGGCCTTCATCCTTAAGCGCATGTAAGCGCGCAATATGTTGGTCACGAACGGATAAGCGTTTTTCAAGACTGTTTTTAACGTCCTGACTTATAAAAGCATATAGCATAGTAAATAGATAAATTTGGTTTGATTGGATGTAGAGATGCTGATTAAGTTCACTGAAGTTAGTTTAATTTCGGAATGGAGTATAGCAATAAATAGACGAAAAGCAGCTAGCAACGGGCTTAGTTGTCTCATCAAGTCTTGTATAATGTGAATAGATTCTTATGAGCCAATACTTCGTAATCCATCCTGTCACACCGCAAAAGCGCTTGATTCATCGCGCTGTGGAAATAATTACGGAAGGAGGATTAATCGCTTATCCAACGGATTCTTGTTATGCGCTGGGCTGCCATATTGGCGATAAACAAGCCATGCAGCGAATTCGCAAAATCCGCAAGGTGGGCGACAAACATCATTTTACTTTGGTTTGTAGAGACCTTTCTGAGCTTTCTACATACGCTAGGGTGGATAATAGTGCTTATCGCTTGATGAAGAATTGCACGCCCGGGCCGTACACGTTTTTATTGAAAGCCACTCATGAAGTGCCACGTAGGTTGCAGACACCCAAGCGTAAGACCATTGGGTTACGAGTGCCTGATCATCCCATTGCCCAATTATTATGTGAAGAGCTTGGTCAACCTCTTATGAGCAGTACACTCATTTTACCGGATCGCGATGAGCCTTTATCTGATCCACAGGAAATGCGGGAGTTGCTTGGGAATGAAGTTGATTTGGTTATTGATGGCGGGTATTGCGGGATAGAAGCGACCACCGTTATTGATTTTGTAGAATCGAGTCCGACCATTTTGCGTCAAGGCAAAGGGGATGCAAGTTGGCTACGTTCATAGCAGGCTAAAAGCTAGGCAAAATCATCATTTCGAACTTACCACTTTGCATACACGTTGCGTATAATAGGCGACATTAATGAGCACTATTCAAACGATTACTATTTGGGCGATCCCCGTTTTATTTGCAATCACCTTGCATGAAGTGGCTCATGGTTGGGCCGCCAAGAAATTTGGTGACACCACTGCAGAGATGTTGGGACGCTTAAGTCTAAACCCTATCAAACATATCGATCCGGTGGGCACCCTTTTGGTTCCTGCGGTGTTAATTGCTACCACTGGGTATGCATTTGGTTGGGCGAAGCCTGTTCCGGTGAATTTTAATCAGCTGCGTAATCCAAAAAAAGACATGGTGTGGGTTGCAGCAGCAGGCCCATTTGCAAATGTATTAATGACGGTTATTTGGTCTATCGTGTTAATCATGGCGATGAGCAGTTCAGGCGCTGACAATAAGTATGCCGACTTTTTTGTTTATATGAGTCTGGCTGGAATTTTTATCAACCTGGTATTGATGGTTTTGAATTTATTACCTATTCCGCCTCTGGATGGCGGTAGAGTGTTATCCGGCTTAGTGCCCAATAATATTTCTGCCATACTATCCAAGATCGAGCCCTATGGATTATTTATATTATTAGGTTTAATGTTTATGGGTTTATTAAATAAACTGGTTTTTACACCTTCCATTTTAATTCTTTTTTCCATCATGTCATTTTTAGGCATTCTCCCTCAAGAATTTGTGCCATACCTTGAAACACTATTAGGACAAGCAAGTTAGTTTATTACTTATGGATACAAATCCTACTCAAAATAATCGCGTCTTATCAGGTATGCGCCCCACAGGAAAATTACATCTTGGCCACTTGCATGGCGTATTGCATAACTGGCTAGAGCTGCAGCATACGCACGAGTGTTTTTTCTTTGTTGCGGATTGGCATGCGTTGACTACAGAATATGACAACACAAAAATTATTCCGGGTAGTTCAACAGAAATGGTGATTGATTGGTTGTCAGCCGGAGTGAGTCCAAGCGCTGCAACAATATTTATTCAGTCGCATGTGCCCGAGCATGCTGAGTTGCATTTATTGCTGTCCATGATTACCCCGTTAGGTTGGTTAGAGCGGGTTCCAACTTACAAAGATCAACAAGATAAATTAAAAGAAAAAGATTTAGCCACTTATGGATTTTTAGGCTATCCCTTATTACAAAGTGCAGATATTTTGGCGTACAAAGCGGGTAACGTACCGGTTGGCGAAGACCAAGTAGCACATGTGGAGTTAACGCGCGAAGTAGCGCGAAGGTTTAACTTTTTATATGGCAAAGAATCCGATTTTGAAGAAAAAGCAAAGTTAGCTATCAGTAAAATGGGTAAGAAAAATGCCAAATTGTATCGTGAGCACCGCA
>CAZVPJ010000199.1:0-2952 GCA_964629035.1 uncultured Thiotrichales bacterium
GACAATACCATTTTGATGAACTCACTCTCTAAAGGTGATAACGGTTTGCCAGGGGCTTTATTGATATAGACATATAAGAATCGTGCGAGCGGGTATGTACCTGCGATAGCATTTTCGGATGTTGCATCCACAAAATCTGAATTACCTTTTGATAGCGCTACCGCTTTAACGCCAGAAGTTTTATATCCAATTCCAGAGTAACCAATTCCATTTAATGATGAAGACACAGATTGTACTACCGAGGCAGAACCCGGCTGCTCATTAACGTTTGATTTGAAGTCACCTTTGCACAGTGCTTTTTTCTTGAAGTATCCATACGTACCCGATACCGAGTTGCGACCGTATAATTGGATATCACGCTTTACCCAATTTCCTTCAAGACCTACGTCGCCCCATGTATCAATATCATCAGAACCACCACAAGTTCGTGTGCTAGAAAACACGGCGTCCACTTCTTTAATACTCATGCCTTTAATTGGATTATCTTTATGTACATATACTGCAAGCGCGTCAATAGCAACAGGAACTGCAGTTGGTTTATAACCAAATTTTTCTTCAAATTCAGCGAGCTCTTCATCTTTCATCTTACGACTCATCGGACCAAGACTAGAAGTACCCTCCGTTAATGCTGGAGGAGCAGTTGATGAGCCAGCAGCCTGTATTTGAATATTAACGTTTGGATAGAAACGCTTGTACTCTTCGGCCCATAAGGTCATTAAATTAGCGAGCGTATCTGAACCAACACTAGATAAATTACCCGAGACACCACTCGTAGCAGCATACTCACCCAGTTCAGCATCAACACTCACTTCGGCAGAAACTGTACCGAACGATGTGATCAGCAAAACCGCTGAGATTACATAAAACCTTCTTAACATTGCGTACATTTAATAACTCCTCAGTTATGGAATACTTTGAATTTCAGGCTCAAAGTTACTATCTATGTATTACAAGGATATGGTATTAATATTACAGTTTTATTAAATTATAACTTATTGTTTTAATTATATTTATCATGTTTTTTGACCACCCTGTGGGCAGGAAAACTACAAGCAAAATTTGACCCGAGACCCACTTTACTGTCTATCTGCAAAGTACCTTCATGCCGTTCGAGGATATGCTTAACAATTGATAACCCAAGACCCGTGCCTCCTTTTTCTCGAGAACGCCCCGCATCCACCCGATAAAATCTTTCTGTTAATCTCTCAAGGTGTTCAGGTGCAATTCCCAGACCATTATCGGCAACGTTAAATTCAGCACCTCCATCTGGTAATGACCTCCAAGTGACTGTTATTTTCGAGCCTTCCTGGGCATGCTTAACGGCATTATTAATTAAGTTAGAGATTACACTGTGAATTTCTTGCAGATCTCCCTTAAGCATGGCGTCTGTTTCAATTTGTGTTGAGATAACTTGATTAGTAAACCAAGTAGAAAGTTTACTTTCTTCTACCGCATCAGAAATGAGTGACGTAATCGGGATTACTTCAGCATCTTTCGAAACTGATTTTGTTGATTCTAATCGCGATAGCGTTAGCAAGTCTTCAACCAGTTGCTTCATGCGGTTTGCCTGAACTTCTGCAGAATGTATTGCAACATTACATTCATCGGGCAAGCTTCGATGCAAGGAAAGCGCTTCTAGATAACCCAGTATTACGGTTAAAGGTGTTCGTAACTCATGTGAAGCATTCGATATAAAGCTACGTCGCATTTCGTAAATACGTGCAGATTGCGACATGTCTTGTGCAATCAATACTAATTTACTCTCTCCAAAAGGAATTATGCGTACACTGAGCTCAAGATTTTGATTCGATGACCCATGGATTTCTATCGGCTGATCAAATTTTTGTGCAGTAAAAAAATCAATAAAAGCGGGTCTGCGCACTAGCTGTGTAATTCTGGTATTGATGTCTCGTTCAGGGTCGATCTGTAATAAATTATGAGCAGCTTGATTAGCTGATTTAATTTCACCAGTGGATGCCATAATAACTACGGCATCCGGTAACGCAGAGATCATTTCTTTGTAGTGCGTTATTGAATCCTCTAACTTGGTTTTATGGGTGTGGTGACTTTTTTGTATATCAACAATACTGGATACATGTTGATCAATTATGCCTAGATATTCAGGAGCATCATCGATTTTTGCCCCACCCTCTAACCATTGATTAAGCGTGACTAATTGTCTGGCAGTCCATAAACCGTAAACAATTAAACCAAAAATAAAAACACTATGTAGAGTACCGGTTACCAGTCCAATCAGAATGCACGGAACAAATACGAGTAAAATTCGATTTAGTTCAGATATCCATGCATTAAATGTCATTATGTTTTTGCAGAGAACCGATAACCATAACCGCGAACGGTTTGAATCATTTGATCACAATCTAAAGGTTTAAGTAGTTTTCTCAAGCGTACAATATGAACATCAACCGTTCGCTCTTCTACATACATGTTACGGCCCCAGACATAATCTAACAACTGATTACGTGAATAAACACGATCGACATGTGTCATAAAAAATTCTAGTAGGCGAAACTCAGTTGGACCAATATTGATAGACTGTTCATTAATATAGGCACGGTGTGCATCCAAGTCTAACTTGATTGGACCCACAACAATCTCGCTTTCAAGACTGCCCATACCCCTTCGAAGTACTGCGCGTATTCGTGCTGTAAGCTCTTTTACAGAAAATGGCTTAGTAATGTAATCGTCTGCGCCAGAATCTAAACCATCAATTTTATCGCGTTCTTCCACTCTCGCCGTTAACATAATGATCGGCGTTTCTTGCATATCTTCTTTACGCTTCCAACGGCGAAGTAATTCCAACCCAGTCGTATCAGGTAACATCCAATCCAAAAGAATTAGATCAGGTAAATGATTGGCAATTTGTAGTTCAGCGGAAACCCCATCTTCAGCTTCATCAATTAAATAACCCTCTTGCCCCAATGCAAAAGA
>CAZVPJ010000200.1:0-2863 GCA_964629035.1 uncultured Thiotrichales bacterium
GAAAGGTTTCTGCCACGCACTATAGATGAAGATCAGTGGCAAAGTGCTAACCGAGCGATGTTTTGGTTATGGGAAAATTATGGGCCTAAACGAAAAAAAGTGCCAAAGCCTAAAGCACGTAAAGAAGGTGAAAAGCCTAAAGTTAATATTATTGGTCCTACTTACGGTTATTTTAATTCTGCATCAGATTTAGCAGAAATACGGCGTTTAATTGAAGGCATTGGTGCAGAAGTAAATCTTGAGTACCCGCTTGGGAGCCATATTGCAGATACACCAAAGCTTGTAAATGCAGAAGTAAATATATGCATGTATCGGGAATATGGTCGTATGTTATGTGAGGCCCTTGATCGGCCTTATCTACAAGCGCCTATTGGTTTAGAAAGTACAACGGAGTTCTTGCTTAAGTTGGGTGAGATACTTGATTTAGATGTGCAGCCTTTTATTGAAAAAGAAAAGAATACAACAATTAAACCTATTTGGGATTTATGGAGATCCGTTACTCAAGATTTTTTTGGTACCGCAAGTTTTGCAATCTCTGCAACGGAAACTTATACCCGTGGTGTAAAAAACTATTTAAACGTAGAGCTAGGTCTTCCATGTACTTTTTCGTTCGAGCGTAAGCCAGGAATAAAGCCAGACAATGAAGCTGTTCGATCTGCTGTGAAAGAAAAAACACCATTGATAATGTTTGGTAGTTACAACGAAAGAATGTATTTGTCCGAAATAGGTTCACAAGCAGTTTATATTCCAGCATCACTTCCTGGCACGATTATTAGACGTCATACAGGAACCCCATTCATGGGATATTCCGGTGCAACATATTTATTGCAAGAAGTTTGTAACGCAATGTTTGATGCGCTTTATAACATTCTTCCATTAGGAGAAAAGATGGATCAGGTTGCTGCAACACCTACAAGAATGTTTGAGGAACTGGCTTGGGAGCATGACGCGATTGCGGCGTTAGATAAGCTTGTAGATACAACACCAATCTTGACGCGAATATCTACAACAAAAAGATTGCGGGATGCTGCTGAAAATAGCGCACGAAAGTCAGGTAAGCAAAAAGTAACAACAATAGATGTATCGTCAGCAAATGAGCTATTAGCTACGACTGGTGATATATAAAAATGATTTTAATGTCGCGCAAAAAATTTGTTTGTAGTGATCAATAACGAAAGTGATTTAAGAGGAATTAATATAATGAATACAATTCATACTGTAGAAAAGTCGAAAATAGAGCGTAATGAATTCAAATTTCTATTTGCTATTTGTTATTCATTTTTAATATTTTTTGTATTAATCAACCGCATGCTTCCAAAAAGCATGCGGTTGATATCAAAAACAGATTCGTCAAAATCGATTTTTGGTGAAACAAAAGAATTAACCTATTCAGCAATTCCATTCGTATTCATGTGCTGAATGTAATTTGATAAATAATATTTTTTAAATTGAAATGAAAGTCTTACTCTTGGGGTAAATAATTGTGTCAATGTTAAGTTTTGAGAGGAAGTATCGAGTAAGGGGTGGAACTCTGATCGGTGGTGATCTATTTGATTTTTGGATAGGTCAATTTTATGTAGGATTTTTTGGTGTAACGACCATAATTTTTGCCGCAACCGGTACGTTATTAATTGTTTATGGTGCTGCATTAGGCCCTACTTGGAACCTTTGGCAAATAAATATAGCGCCACCTGATCTGAAATATGGCTTGGGTTTTGCGCCTCTTAAGGAAGGTGGGCTTTGGCAGATCATCACGATTTGTGCAGTCGGTGCATTTGCTTCCTGGGCACTCAGGATGGTCGAGATTTCTCGAAAATTAGGCATGGGATTCCATATACCGATTGCTTACAGCGTTGCCGTTTTTGCTTATGTCGCGCTCGTCGTAATACGTCCACTTCTATTAGGCGCTTGGGGGCACGGCTTTCCATATGGAATTATTAGTCACCTTGATTGGGTTTCTAATGTCGGTTATCAATTCCTGCATTTTCATTACAACCCTG
This sequence comes from uncultured Thiotrichales bacterium, assembly GCA_964629035.1. Classification (GTDB taxonomy): domain Bacteria; phylum Pseudomonadota; class Gammaproteobacteria; order UBA4575; family UBA4575; genus JABDMD01. Next base: position 2,001 of record CAZVPJ010000200.1, read on the forward strand.
CACATATGCTTGCGGTGACTTTCTTTTTTACGACTGCGCTTGCACTTTCAATGCACGGTGGTTTAGTGCTATCCGCAACAAACCCTGCTAGAGGCGAAGATGTTAAAACAGGTGAGCATGAAAACACATTTTTTAGAGATCATATTGGTTACTCAGTAGGTGCTTTAGGAATACATAGACTTGGTTTGTTTCTTGCACTTTCTGCAGGTTTTTGGAGTGCCATATGCATCATTCTCAGTGGACCATTTTGGACAAGAGGATGGCCAGAATGGTGGAACTGGTGGCTAGAATTGCCAGTTTGGGGTTAATTTAAGGAGATAAATAAGTGGCTGAATACTTTAATATATTTACACGTATCCAGGTTCATGATGAAAGTTATGAAGAAGTTTCCATTGGGTATGACAACTCATCTAGAACAAACAAAGGCGGACATTCCTATTGGTTAGGTAAAATAGGTGATGCACAGATCGGCCCAGTTTATCTGGGTGGATTAGGTGTTTTGTCTTTAATATTTGGATTTTTTGCAATTGAAATAATTGGTTTAAATATGCTGGCTTCCGTAAATTGGAATCCGGTAGAATTTATCCGACAATTACCTTGGTTAGCGTTAGAAACTCCCCCCGCAAAATACGGTTTAAGTATTCCGCCTTTACATGATGGTGGTTGGTGGTTAATAGCCGGTGCCTTTTTAACGGCTTCAATACTTTTATGGTTGGCAAGAACATTTGCACGAGCACGTGCATTAGGTATGGGTACACATGTTGCCTGGGCATTTGCAGCAGCATTTTGGTTGTACATTGTGCTTGGATTTATTCGCCCTGTATTAATGGGTAGTTGGAGTGAAGCCGTACCATTTGGAATTT
>CAZVPJ010000201.1:0-2860 GCA_964629035.1 uncultured Thiotrichales bacterium
GTATCCATACCCACTTCTTCATCTTCCTGAACAGGATCTATCCAGCGTTCCAATTTTTCAATCAGCTTTTCTAGCTTTAGAGGTTTACGTGTGTAGTCATTCATTCCAGATTGAATACATTTTTCACGATCTCCTTTAAGCACATTTGCAGTCATCGCAATAATAGGAATTTGTGATACTTCAGATTCAATCTTACGAACTCGATTTGTTGTTTCATAGCCATCCATTTCTGGCATATTGCAATCCATAAAAATAACATCATATTTTGCTAGCTCTAATAGCTTTAACGCTTCAATTCCATTGTTAGCGATAGAACACCTGCAGCCCAGCCTCTCAAGCATTGCTTGGGCTACTTGTTGATTAGCATTATTGTCCTCCACAACAAGCACGGTTGCGTTGAAGTTTGGAATCGCTTTTACGCCTGGTGCAATTTTATTTTTATCGGTAATGATCGGTACGGGCATATTGATCATATCGGAGATGCAATCAAACACAGTTGATTGTCGCAGTGGTTTCTTGACGTAAGAATCAATTTCTCTAAACCTTTCAAGAAAAGCCTCAGGATTAAATTGGTTTGTCATTAATACCAACTTCATTGGAGCAATTTTTGAGTCCATTGCGATCGTTCGTATCAACTCAATACCATTCACATCACCCATCAATTCATCAACGAATCCAATATCAAACGATTTACTCCTGGCATTTGCTTCACGAAGAAAACGAAGTGCTTCATCAGGGTCTTTGGCACAAAACACATAAGCACCCCACTCTTCAAATGTTTGCCTCAAATTTGCTCGCACCATGCTGCTATCATCAACAACAAGAATCCTTAAACCGGAAGCCGTTTCATGACGTGAATTTAAGTCATCTACCTTAGAAGACATTTCCTTGAATGGAATCTCAAACCAAAACGAGCTGCCTTTCCCGCCATGGCTATCTACACCAATCAAACCATGCATAGACTCGACCAATTGCTTGCAAATTGCCAAGCCCAAACCGGTGCCGCCAAACTTCTTTGTAGTAGATGCATCTTCTTGTTGGAATGCTTCAAATATTTTCTTTTGAGCTTCTTCAGTAACACCAACACCGGTATCAGTAACTTCAAACCGTAACGTTAAGTAACCACTGTCATTTACGATATTATGTACCTGAAAACCAATCTCACCCCGATCGGTAAATTTGACCGCATTTCCACCCAAGTTAATTAGTAGTTGGCGAATACGACTAATATCGCCTTTAAGATGTGAAGGCACATCTTTACCGATAATATAAGCAATATCGAGATCTTTAGAAGTAGCTTGGCCGGTTAATATTCCAATAATATCATCCAACAATTCACGTAAATTAAACTGCTCATGCTCAATAACCGTTGTACCAGATTCCATTCTTGAAAAATTAAGCACATCATCAATTAGATTCAGTAACGCATCACTGGAATCTTGTGCAACCGTCACATATTCTTTTTGTTTTGGACCCAACTCGGTATCTTTAAGAATATCGAGCATTCCTATAATTCCATTTAACGGTGTACGAAGCTCGTGACTTACGTTGGCTGCAAACTCGCCTTTAGCATGCGCATACTGCAATGCTGCTTGGCGTGCAGTTTCAAGATTATTTTCACGATCCCCTAATGATTTAATCATCGTATTAAACGCATGTTGCATGCGCGTGATATCTTTAGGCCCCCATAAAGCAGAGCGCACCGTCATATCACCATCTTCAGCGTCGTGCATGAAGCCCGCCAATTCTTTCAAAGGCTTAATTAAACGATCTGTAATTGAAAATAAAACATAAGCTAAAAGCGCTGACAGCACTAAGGTAATTAATATCGTTATATTTAAAATTCTTTTCTCAAGTGCATGCAAACTGGCCTTACTTATATATACACGCACATAACCCAAGAGTTCTTGTTCCTCAACCTCATCTAAAAATGGTAATTCAGCAATAGAGGGGTCTGATCCGCGTGCAAATACAGGTGACACAAAATACCAAGCATCACCGGTTTCTTTTATCAGCTTAATTTCATTTGGCCAGCTTTCTGCACTATCAACAAGCGTGCTTTTACCCTCTTCAAATAAAGCATTTTTGTCGACATCAAATACTGCAACACCTTCGACATCTTGGAAGTTCTTAATCGAATTTACATTATCTCTGGCACTCTCCTCACTTAAGTACAACAATGCCAAAATGTTTCTTTCTGCGAAATCACGTGTAATTTGAAAACCTTGAGATTCAACTTTATCTTCAACTTGATTAGAAGTAAGCACCGTAATCAGATAGGTAGAGATTGCTGCTGTAATAAAAATACCCACCAAAAAAGCAGTTACAAGCTGCTCTTTAAAGCCACTTGTATAAAACTGTTTGATTACTTTAATTGGATTAATCATTATTACGCTAAAATTTACTCATAACACTTACTTAGATGGAAACACAGCATCGTATCTTCTCAATTTTTCTTTCGTAACGCGCACACCCAAGTGCTCCGCCGTACGTTTATTAAATGCAGTTTTTAAATCTTCAACTGGCGTTAAGTGGTTCAGATTGTTACCACCATTTAGTTCTTCTAATGCCACCGCACCTAGACTCTGGCCCAACTTTAAATTATCCGGATACATGGCAAACAAAACGCCCTTGCTTACATGTGCAAGGCTACTTGAAAATACAGCGACGTTTTTATTCCATGATTGCTCAAGCACAAAAGATAATAATGCGCGGTTATCCATTGATGTTGAGTCTGGTGGCAACCAAAGCGCAGCGTTTTTAACGCTTGTAGAATTGAATATTTTGCGATAAATCTTTGCAGATTCTGAAAGACTTGAAGTGGTGTGTACCACTAGTTCTAATCCATGCTGTAATGCCG
>CAZVPJ010000202.1:0-2853 GCA_964629035.1 uncultured Thiotrichales bacterium
TTCAAATACTTGAAGTAGAAATGTCCGCTTTGGGTCGTTAGCGGTCATTTTAAGTCTGCTTTCGGCCAATAGCGGACATAAACATTTTTTCTTGAAACATCCAGTTATGTAAATTTTAAATGCAGTTTAATTTCATATTCGATTGTTTTTGGAGTCCATTAGCATTGAAGTTTATATATTTTTCTTTGTATTTAAATTTAAACCATCCAATTTCTAACCAATTAGTGTGATTTTCAAGTGCACCTTTAATCAAAAGCATTTGCTCAATGAAAGCATCTTCATTTTCACATAAGCAGTCTTCATGAGATTCACCATTTTTCTTACATATTTTGATTCTATCTTGAATTATATCCATGTTTTCTTTTATTTTTACTGCACATGCTATTTCTTCCTCATCTGTTAATTCAGTAATATTTGTCAAATCTACTGCATAGCTAAAAGATGAAAAAACGAGAGCTAGAAGAAAGAACGTATAAATTTTCAAATTCTATCCCTTTGTATGACTTTAAATATCATGCTTATATTAAATTAATGAATGTCCGCTTTGGGTCGTAAGCGGTCATAATGGCCCATTAAAAATCAATATTAAGAATACTTGCCATGTATGAATTATTAGCTTATGCATTTCTCAGTATTAATTAGTCGTTAACCATCATTTGTGCGGAAAATCCAACTTACCGTTTGTACGCACATACATTACAACTTCTTCTTTACTCGAAATTGTATGAACTGCATTTTGTTTTGAACTGAAAAAACTACCGGGTTGTAAAGTTTTCAATTTTTCTTTACTAACGTGGTAATTCGGCTGCCCTTGAATGACAACTGCATTTAGAAATGAACCATGACTACTCATGCTGGTTGTTATCCCCGGTGGTAACTTGATGAGTGCGCCATACACGTTTTTACCATGGGGTTTACCCCAAAGATAAGACAGCATAAGCGAATTCGTTTTTACAGAACGTCCAGGTTGCTCAAGCCAAACCAGATTTGACTTGTCCACGTTAACGGGTCTTTCGCCGTTATCAAATTTCTTTTCTGTTGGACGAACAAGATACGGCCCACTATCAATTTCTATATAAGCCACATTGTTATCACCTTTGGCAGCGGTAATATGAATTTCTCCTGCAGGCTGTGTCCAAAATGAACCGGCTGGCATCCACATCTTTTCCGCATTAGGGTCATCATTATGAATCTGACCACTTATCACGACACCTCTATATGCCACATTATGAATATGAGGTGGAGAAGAAAAACCATCGGTAAACTTGACTAAAAACCCAGTGGCTACCGATCCATTACGATCACCCCAAAGTGTTCCTGCCTTAGGACTTTTATCACCACGTGCAGGGTTTAATGGCTGCCACTCGACATCCGCAATTGAAATGATCTCATGGCTTGGCTCAGCTGCTACAGAGAGTGATAAACAAACATTAGCGAACACTATGCTTAGCACCATTATGTAAAACGAGTTCATTTGATGTAAGTTTCTAAGAATTGACATGCTTGCGCTTCACTCCTAAATCATCCTATTTTATTAGTTCTTAATTATTTCGAATGAGTTAATAATTTTTCTAATAGATCTCGTAAGGTTTTCCCACCCGTATCATAGCCTTTTGCCCTTATTGCAGAAAATATTTTATCCAACTGCTTTTTAGTATCGTCAGGAATATTTTGTGAAAGGTATTGTGTATTTTCTACTTCGATGACTAAAGCTTCCCGTATGGCATGATTCCTTTCAGAAACCAGCTGATGGTGCATGATTGCTCGGCTGAGTAATATATATGGCAAGTTCACATCTTTAACCGGTCCTACATTCAAGCTTCGATCGCTTAAGGTTTTGCCCAGCACTTTTAACTTACCTATTTTATCTGAGCCAAACAAAGCCGTTGCACCGCCAATTAACGCGCCAATGCCAGACCCTAACAAAAGAGACGCACCACCCAGCATGACATCAACACCTAAGCCTGCCACTGCACCCGACGCAGCCCCACTGGTGATGATTTGAGATTTAGATAAACCGAATAACTCGGATGTTTCATTCGAGAATAGATCCAGGTTCAAAAACTCCATTTCTGTTTCTTCACATTCAATATTTTGGTGTCTATAAATATATTCTACTTCTTTTCGCGCTTTCTTCTCTAAACTTCTTATATTCTCTTTTAAATTTTCGGTTAATTTTTCTATATGTGACTGTGGATCTTCACCTTCAGCAATCGTTTTAGTTTGTTTAGCGGTTAATACACTGCTGAGTAAACTCGCTACGGCTTTAGCAGATCGCTTGGTTCTTTGAATTTGATCTGCCTCTAACACCTCAATAGACGTAGTGAGTGCAGGCTGCCAAGCCTCATTTAACTCTGCAAAACTTTTCAATAAACCAATTCGTTTACTTACATCTGCGCGCATCGCATCGAATACACGCACAATAGCGAAGTATTGATCTAGGGCCGTTCGCCATTCTTCTACATAATCACCCTCACTAATCAGATTGATTAATGCCATCCTGGGTCGACCTGTCCAGCGAAGTATTTCCATTTCTGCTTCGTATTCAACGCCGTAAGGTTTAGAACCATCTACTACATATAAAATACCTGCACCTTCAAGCAATGGCTTTAATAACTCACACTCATCATGAAAATTTTTATCTTGGAGATGCGCATCCACAAATTTTGCTACGGTTTGCGGGCGATCATCTGCACTCTTGCTGTTAGCCTCCAACCAAGCCAATACTTTTCTGGGTCGCTGAAACCCCGGGGTATCTACCAATTCATATAAAACATGTTCTTTAATGCGCATGGCAAAAACTTCACTGTCTACCGTTGTGCCAGGAATATTAGAGATTTGGATGCCACTGGA
>CAZVPJ010000203.1:0-2852 GCA_964629035.1 uncultured Thiotrichales bacterium
TTCTAGCAACCTTTCCATAACGGTATGTAAACGTCGCGCACCTATATTCTCGGTGGCTTCATTTACATCATGCGCCACTTGAGCAATTTTTTGCACACCTTCTTCAGTAAAGTTTAGCGTAACGCCTTCTGTCTTCATAAGTGCAGTGTATTGTTCGGTAAGCGATGCATCGGGTTCTGTCAGAATACGCACAAAATCATCTGCCGATAGTGCTTTTAGCTCAACGCGAATCGGTAGTCGGCCTTGCAGCTCTGGAATAAGATCAGAAGGCTTAGAAACATGGAACGCACCGGAAGCAATAAACAAGATGTGGTCTGTTTTCACCATGCCATATTTAGTATTCACTGTACTGCCTTCCACCAACGGCAATAAGTCGCGCTGCACACCTTCACGCGAAACATCTGCACCACTGGTGTTGCCACTTTTGGCCACTTTATCAATCTCGTCTAGAAACACGATGCCATTTTGCTCAACGCTTTCTACTGCATTAGCTTTTAATTCTTCTTCGTTGACCAGCTTATGCGCTTCTTCTTCTGTTAACGCTTTCATAGCATCTTCAATACGCATTTTGCGGGTTTTGGTTTTACCCGTATTCATATTTTTAAACATGCCGGTAAGTTGATCGGCCATTTCTTCCATGCCGGGTGGCGTCATAATCTCTACACCTACAGGCGTTGCAGCTAAATCAATTTCTATTTCAGTATCGTTTAAATCACCCTCGCGAAGTTTTTTGCGAAACTTTTGACGTGTTTCGGCATTGTAGTCAGGCCTTTCTTCGGAAGGATCTACACGCGAAGGGACCAGAATATCTAAGATACGATCTTCAGCGGCTTCTTCTGCGCGGAAACGCACTTTGTCTTTTTCAGATTCTCGGGCCATTTTTACTGCAGTATCGACCAAATCACGAATTATAGAATCCACTTCTTTACCTACATAGCCCACCTCGGTGAATTTTGTAGCTTCTACTTTTATAAAAGGCGCATTGGCTAATTTTGCCAAGCGGCGTGCAATCTCGGTTTTACCTACACCCGTAGGTCCGATCATTAAAATATTTTTTGGAGTGACTTCTACTCGTAACGCTTCAGGTAATTGCTGGCGACGCCAACGATTACGTAATGCAATAGCAACCGCTCGTTTGGCTTCATCTTGACCAACAATGTGTTTTTCTAACTCTTGTACGATTTCTCGTGGCGTCATGTTTGACATGGAATTCTTTTCTGTCCGTGTAATGGTGTTAAATTAGTTTTTATAACTCTTCTATTGAAATACTTGTGTTGGTATAGATACAAATGCTTGCCGCAATATTTAGAGATTTTTCTACAATCTCTTTTGCGCTGAGCTCTGTATTCTCAAATAACGCGCGTGCTGCGGATTGCGCAAAGGGTCCACCTGAACCGATGGCAACTAATGAATCTTCCGGTTCAATAACATCTCCATTGCCAGAAATAATTAAAGACGCGGTTTCATCTGCTACTGCAAGCAAGGCTTCTAGTTTGCGAAGCATACGATCGGTACGCCAATCTTTAGCGAGCTCAACCGCAGCTCTTGTGAGATGCCCATTATGTTGCTCTAGTTTACTTTCGAAACGCTCAAATAAAGTAAATGCGTCTGCAGTACCGCCCGCAAAACCTGCAATGACTTTATCTTTATAGAGACGACGGATTTTAACCGCATTGCCTTTCATAATGGTGTTGCCTAGTGATACTTGGCCATCACCGCCAAGCGCTACTTGGCCATTGCGACGTATCGATACAATCGTGGTCATTGGTGTCGTTCCATTGGGGATTTCAGTGAATAAGTAGAATATGTATTCTCATTTATTCTAGATGGGAGCGCTATAACCCTTTTTCAAGGGCGCGGGATACAACAATAATTTAGAAACGCGGTTAAATGTGGGGTTTAATCATCTTTAGGGAAGCTGTTTTCTACGTAGTCCGTTTGTTTAGTAGATGGTCCTTCAGAATGTTGAGTCTTCTTTGCTCTTGGATGGGCTTTGTCATATACCTGGGCAAGATGCTGGAAATCTAAATGGGTATAAATTTGTGTGGTGCTAATATCTGCATGGCCTAACATTTCTTGTACAGCGCGCAGATCTCCACTTGATTCGAGTAAATGACTGGCAAAGGAATGACGCAACATATGTGGATGCACATGTTTATCTAAACCTTGTTCCTTGCCCATTTGTGCCATTCGTTGTTGTACGGCACGTGGCGACAGCCGATTACCACGATTATTGATAAATACTGCCAACTCGCCTTCAGCAGCAATATGGGTACGCGCTTCTAACCATCTATTTAATGCCTTACATGCGTTGGCACCGACAGGTAAATAACGCGTTTTATTACCTTTACCCAAGACCTGCACTTGCCCTTGGGACAAATCGATATCACTAAGATTTAAATTCACCATCTCTGCTAACCGCAATCCAGACGAGTACATAACTTCCATCATGGCGTAATCACGTAACTTAAGAGGATTTTGTGGTCCCTCGTTTAATAGTCGATTAATTTCATCAACGTCTAATAAATTTGGTAACTTTTTCTCAACACTGGGGCCACTGACATCGGCAACTGGATTGCTTTCAACCAGCTGTTCACGCTGTAAAAAAGTATAAAAGCCACGTATTGCACTTAATGAACGATGCAAGCTTCTTGCAGATATCCCACGTCGACGCCGCGACCCTGCATAATTACGCACATGCAGACCATCCACTTCACAGCAATTGCTCACATTTACAGCATTAATGAAATCGATGAATTGAAGAAGATCTCTTTTATAACTATCTAGTGTGGCTGGTGAATACCTACGCTCATCTTTAAGATAACGTAAGTAACGTTGAAAAAGTTGTTGCG
>CAZVPJ010000204.1:0-2849 GCA_964629035.1 uncultured Thiotrichales bacterium
GTTAACAAAACATTAAATGATCAATTCTGCGTTACAATCATTCCACATACTTTGAAAAATACGACATTGGATACCCTTAATGTTGAAGGTGTGATGAATATTGAAGTCGATTTAGTGGCGCGTTACCTAGAAAAATTATCTCAATCGACTCCTTAATTATTGAATAGAAATTGATTTATAATGAAACATAGTCAGACAATCGGTGCAGATTACACTGGGAAAACTTCCAGAATTGCGATCGTATCAGCACGTTTTAATGGTGAAATTGTTGAGTCAATGCGCGTAGCAGCCCATCAAACATTATTAGATAATGATGTAGACAAAAAAAATATAAAACATTTCTACGTGCCTGGCGCTTTTGAGTTGCCCTTGATAAGTAAACAGCTCGCAAAAAGTGAAAATTATGATGCCATTATTGCACTAGGATGTGTGATTCGTGGCGACACACCACATTTTGATTATGTATGTACGAGTAGCGCAGATGGAATTCTACAAGCTAGTTTAGAAACAAATATTCCAATTGCCTTTGGGGTGTTGACTACTAATACTATCGATCAAGCACATGAACGATCCTCAAGCACTCAGATTGAGGATAACAAAGGTAGAGATATGGCTTTAAGTGTGCTTGAGATGATAAATGTATTAAAACAAATTTAGACACCATATCGTGGAACCCCAAAAGCGACATTGGTCTAGAAGACTTGCCTTGCAAGCGTTATATCAATGGCAAATATCAGGGCATGACATTGATACTTTACTTGCACAATACGTTGAAGATGAAAATTGGGACAAAGTTGATAAGGATTATTTCACTGACCTGGTGAGAGAATCTATCCACCAGCATGATAATTTCAAAGATATTATTACCCCGCACTTAAACTTGCCATATGAACAGATTGATCCTGTCGAAAATGCAATTCTATTGTTTGCAACATATGAAATTTTACACAAACCAGAAACGCCTACAAATGTAGTTTTATCTGAAGCTGTTAATTTGTGCAAAAAATTTGGATCTATTGAAGGGTTTAAGTTTGTAAACGGAGTTTTAGATAAAGTCTCTCAACAACGTGTTTAATGTAAAGTAAGCCCACAACAACTAAGTTCACTCGATCATTTGTCAGAAAAAGCACTCATCCATAAATATTTTTCCAGGCACCAATCCGCATGTGAAAATGTAGAGGTAAGTATAGGCGATGATGCTGCAATTATTTGCCCACCGAAAAACAGTAATTTAGTTGTAACTACGGATACCCTAAATTCAGGTGTTCATTTTTATCCAGATTGCAAGCCTGAGCACTTGGGCCATAAAGCTTTGGCTGTAAATCTTAGTGACATAGCTGCTATGGGTGGGAAGCCTTTATGGGCAACATTATGTTTATCACTGCCAGATATTAATCATGAATGGTTAGATAGCTTTTCTAATAGCTTCTATGCATTAGCAGATCAATATAATATCAAGTTAGTGGGTGGAGATATGGTGAAGGGGCCACTCTCTATCACCATTCAAATCATTGGTTCACTTCAGCATGAGCATGCTCTTCTACATCGAAATGCTAAAATAGGTGATTTAATTTACGTTTCAGGGTATCTGGGTGATGCAGCTTTAGGATTAAAGCTCATTAAAGATAACAATATTCATTTACCTGCTCAGGATAAAGAATATTTTTTAAATAAGATTAATGCACCTATGCCAAGACTTGATATATCAGAAAAAATTAGAACCTATGCGCATGCTGCTGTAGATACTTCTGATGGATTTATAATTGATTTGAAAAGAATAACAGATGCAAGTGCAAAAGGTGCAGAAATCATTTTAGAGAAGATACCTATTTCTCCTGCAATGAATAATTTAGTTAATCATGATAATGATGTCAAAGAATTACTAACAGGTGGAGAAGATTATGAGCTTATCTTTACTATTGATAAAAAAGATAAGCATAAGCTTGAATCATATATTGAAAGTGAAAATATTGTGTTAACTGAAATTGGAGAAATAGTGAATGGTTCAGGTATATCAATTGTCAACAATGGAATTGAAATACAGCTTCCTAAAAACATTGGATACGATCATTTTAAATCAACATGAATGAATCTATTACAAAATTAATTTTGACCAACCCTGTTCATTTGTTGTCTTTTGGATTTGGATCAGGATTATCACCAAAAGCTCCAGGCACAATGGGGACCTTAATAGCGATTCCTCTGTTTCTTGTGATGAGCAAGTTAACATTAACCATATATATTTTAATCGTCATAGTAATTTTTGGGATAGGTTGTTGGACTTCAGAAAAAACAGCGAAGGCGTTGAATGTTCATGATCACCCTGGAATCGTAATTGATGAAATAGCTGGCTATTTAATTACGATGATTATGGTTCCCGTTACCTGGTATTGGGTACTTTTAGGGTTCCTTTTTTTCAGATTATTCGATATCTGGAAGCCGTGGCCAATTTCTATCATCGACAAACAAGTCAAAGGTGGGTTTGGAATAATGCTGGATGATGTGCTTGCAGCCTTATATAGCCTACTATCCCTACATATCGTAATTTGGTCGGTGAATTTCTTCTATTCCATGACCTAGCCTATGAGGCAATGTAAACTCATGCTGTGAGGAATATACTACTATATTTCAGTTAGATATGATTAATACTGAAGATCTGAATTAAGATCGTTGAGGTAGATAATTAAGCTAATTTCAATTTCACAATAAGAAAAATTATCAAATAAAACATAACAACTAGCTATTGGGAAATATGGGTGTATTAGGAGCAATTCGCGTAGATGGAACGATTGATCAAATCATCGCGCAAGATTCAGGTTCTGATTATCAGAAGAATCTAGCTAAATTAC
>CAZVPJ010000205.1:0-2841 GCA_964629035.1 uncultured Thiotrichales bacterium
ACCTGATTCACGGCCATACCCATCGTCCTGCAGAACATAAATTTAATATCGACAACGATCCATACAAACGAACGGTACTTGGAGACTGGTATGAACATGGCAGTGTACTGCGTTGTACTCCTGACTCATTACAATTAGAAACGATTAACACTTAACCTATAATGCTTTCTAACTAGCCATAGTGATCTAAGAGGCTTTTGAATGAGAAAAATATTAGATTTCAAACCATTCATCCCTTCGAATGACTATGAAGTATCAAAGTCCTTTTATGAACACTTGGGGTTTGAAATAAACTGGGACGATGGAGAAGTGTGCGAGATTGATACAAAATTTGGATATCGTTTTTTGTTGTTACCAAAAAATCACAATAATTATGCACATAGTCTGATGCTACATTTTTTGGTTAATTCCGCACAAGAATGGTATGAGCATTTCTGTTCTATTCAATTAACAGAAGTCTTTGAAGGCACTAAAGTTTCAAAGCCTGAACTAATGCCATAGGGATTAATCGTGACCCATGTCTGGGATCCAGCAGGCATATTATTACATTTCGCAGAACGGCCAGAAAATAATGATGATCGCTAAAGATCTAATACATGTTCACATGTATTAGAGAATAAGAGCGGCATCTTAGACAAAGCTTTTAATTAAATTTTTTTATAGTATATATCCGCTTACGACCGATAGCGGAGATCTTGATATGCGAATCTCCCAATCACATTATTTACTGTACTAATGATTTCTCGGTTTACTCTTTTCTTTTAAATAGAAAAATACCGACAATAAAGCTAACTATAAATGCGATAACAGCAGTTGCTACGGTGAGAACCAATGCAAAATTATCTAACTTTAATGTTTGTATAACCCCATCCAACCCATCCTCCATAAATCTAGAAATCAAGAATGGAATCAATAATCCAATTATTAATCCCCATAATAGTGAAAATATTATGGGATTTTCTGGGGTTTTTTTATTTGGCCACCATGGTAGATCAAAGAATGAAACAATTATCATCATGATGAATATAACCATGCACAAGAGATACCCAACTAAAGCAGATACTTGTTGAGTATAAAATGATGCAACGGCTACAATTAATGTAAGCGCAATAGATATGGATTTAGGTCTTTGTAGTTTTTCGTGAGAAAACATTAGCTCTGAATTTGAAATGCTCGCCTTGAGTCGTTAGCAGTCATATTAAGTCTATAGTTTTGTAATCCCAACTAGATTCCCCCTCAGCGGTTTAATTTATGACCGCTTTCGGCCAATAGCGGACATAAATTATTAGATTAAAATTTATTATCTGTATGATCAATTTTTAAAGAATTAGTAATAAACTTATAGATAAAATGTCTATCCATTGCACCTTCAGGACATGCTTTATTTTCAGTGCGGTCCCAATAATATTGGGTATAGGCAATTAATTTTGAGTCTGATGATCTGCGAATTTCAACACGTGTTCCGCCTATTCCTCTTTTACGTTCTTCAGGAAGTTCCAAATACTTAGAATGTACTTCATATTCTGCAGTTAAATCATCTATTGGTATCGTTTCATACTTAATTCGATTATCTAAATCATACGTCTTGTCGCGATATCGCTTCCCTACTGTTCTTACCTGGAGATATTCGGAATTATTCTGATTAATTCGATAATCTCTGTTTGGCATCTCAACATACTCAAGTACACTTTTTCTTAATATAAAATGTGCTTGTGGTCCAGATTGGAAACCTTGATGTTCAATAAATGCAGTAAAACTATCTTGTAAAAAAGCAACGCTTTTAGCTGTGGACACCTGTTCTACCACTTTCAATTCAGCTTTCTCACACAATGGCGTAAGAGCTTGACTGTTTTTATATTTATTATAATTGGTGCTAGCAACAAATGTTGCCCATGGTGCAAAAATAGACGAAAAAAGCACACCTGCAAGTACTGGCCCTATAAGAGCTTTACTTGATTCGGGCATAACCGCAAGAAACATTGCCAACAAAACTGCAAGTCCGGATGGCGCAAATAAAGTCGATGCCGCTTGATAAATAAATTTATCCCAGCTCTTATGCCCTAAGACAGGCACAAGCCAAACAAGAAATAGAGTGAACAATAAACCTAAGGCAAAGCCTGCAACAATAAAGAAGCCTTTCCCTTTATATTTTTTTATAATCTTCATTCCTATTAAAATAGACAGAATGCTAATCACTATATAAATAGGGATGTAAACGAATGCTATTGCAAGTCCCATAATAATTTTTGTATCTAAACTTTATACTTTAAAACTAATTTCAAACAGTCATGTGGATTAGTTGTAATCGTGATTTTTATTTGATCTCAACCTGGTCGTCAGCTTACACACTAATTTTGAATGCAGTAACGATTACTGTGAATAAATGGCTAAAATTAGTAGATTGGAGGTTAACTACTTAATGTCCGCTTTGGGTCGCAAGCAGTCATTATACCAAACAAAATAAATCTAAATATTCTGTAATGCTTCCAGCTCATTATTGCTAAATCCTGCTTTCCGACGGGCTTCCAACTCAAATGGCCCTCGTAATTCACCCGCCATATATTCTTGCAATAATTCTTGAAATGTTTCTTCGGGTGCTTTGCTTTCTTGTTCACATGCAAAATTAAACCATCGGGTACCAATAGCTACATGACCTATTTCCTGTTCAAAAATAATTTTTAATATATCAACGGTCTCTGTATCTCCGCACCCTTGCAGGCGCTTAATCATTCCCGGGGTCACATCCAGCCCTCTTGCCTCTAATACGCGTGGCACCAGTGCCATTCTGGTAAGCACGCTATGTTGAGTCTTTAATGCCATCTCCCATAAGCCATTATGGGC
>CAZVPJ010000206.1:0-2838 GCA_964629035.1 uncultured Thiotrichales bacterium
CGCACTTCCTGTGATCACACTTTGGGACGGAAGCAGACATATTTAAAGAATTTTTAATATCCATAATCATGCGTAAGTTCTTCGCCAGGCTTTATTTTCTTTAATGCCACTACAGTTAGATCATCATAATATACAACGTTTGGTTTTTTAGAATGATTGATGTACTTCAAATCGCATACTACATCTACTGATTTTTTACCTAGCCACAAAGTATACCCATTTGGTTTTTTGGTTTTCTTTGTTTTGCATTTTCCTAGCACATGATGTTTTGGGATTTTCTTTGTGCTAAATAAACCTTTGCCGTGAATGTCACTCTTTTTGACTTTAACCATGATGCTTCAAATTCCTTTCATATTTTATTACTTAAGTTTGGATATCGCATTCAACAGCATTAAAAAATAATTACCATCGATAGCAGATAATATAATGCGGTAACCATAAGAAATAAAGCGAGTTGGATTAATTGCTTTCACAACAAAAAAAAGGGGTGCAAGCAGCACCCCTTTTTTATTTATTTGAACACTCTCTTAATCATATAAAAGATGCTTAGAGTATCTGCATTTATTTAGCGCAAAACAGGAAATGACATGGCTTTAGTGATGGGCTCAACCATTGCGGAACCCAGTCGTTTTGCAAAACGCTGAAAAACATCATCCCGGAACGTGTAATCTTGGATGTCTTCTACACCCACTACTTCTCTTGCTACATAACTTGCACTTCCAAAACCATCAACAAGCCCTAACTCTAAAGCCTGTTCACCGGTCCAGAACAAACCACTAAACATATTTTTATCTTTAGCGAGCTTATCACCACGACCTTCGACGACTACATCGATAAACTGCTGGTGGATTTCATCAAGCAAAGATTGCACATGCTGTTTTTCAAAATCATTTTCTGGCTGGAACGGATCTAACAACCCTTTATGATCACCTGCTGTCATCAGCCTTCTTTCAACGCCTAATTTTTCGATTGCGTCTACAAACCCAAAGCCATCCATGCGCACACCAATTGAACCGACGATACTGGCTTTGTCTGCATAAATTTTATCGGTCGCTACCGCTGCAAATACACCACCTGATGCACAGATATCCGAAACGACTGCATAGATAGGTTTTTCAGGATGTATTTCACGCAAACGCGTAATTTCCCGGTTAATGTAATTGGCTTGCACAGGACTTCCACCCGGGCTATTAATTCTTAATATCACCGCAGCTGAATTTTTATTGTCAAAGGCTGCGCGCAAACCCGACACGACATTATCAGCACTGGCCTCTTCGCCATCTGCGATCACACCGGCTAACTCGACTAACGCGGTATGTTGCGTTTTATTAGAAAAGTTTGCTAACTGCGGCGCGAGCAAACTAAATAGAAATACACTTACATATGCAAACCCTAATAGTTTGAAAAACACCCCCCACCTACGTGCACGGCGTTGTTCTTTCAACCCTGACTGGGCAAGATTGACAATCGTTTCACGCTCCCACCCTGGAGAAGAACGGTCGTCACTTGAGATTTTATCTAGATTAATTTTTGGTTCCATATTGGCTTGTCACCCGTATTTATTAGTATTGTAAGCTTTGCTTGCTGCAGATCTTAAAACTCTATCATTAGCTATCATTTAATATAAATCAAACCCATTCAATTCAGCTAAATATCCTTTCAAGAATCTAGACCTTCCAGAAAAGCCTTAAGTTCCTTATCCAACGGCGCTGTTATAGTGGTTTTTTGCAGATGGCCTCGCATATTGGCTGGCATATTTTCTTGTTTACTTGCTGGCAAATGGAATGAAATTTCTCGAGCATGCAGGAACATTCGTTTGAATCCCTTTTTTCTGCATTCTTTATTGAATCGAAAATCTCCATGTTTATCATCGCCTACAATCGGAAAACCAACTTGCGATGCATGCAGGCGTATTTGATGCGTTCGGCCCGTTTTAATTTCTGCATTCAATAAGGTAAAGCCTTTATAATATTCGATGGGTATGAACGTGGTATAAGCTTCTTTCCATGCATTTTTTTGATCATCTACCACCGAATTTTGCCCTTTAGATTGAAGTGGAGTGTCGATTACCTTCTCGCCCAAATTCCATCGACCTTTCACTAATAATGTATAGATTTTCTCTACCTCATTACTTAAATCTTCTCGTCGAAATTGATCATGCAGCGCATTCAAACTGTGCTTATTCTTTGCAATGAGCAGACAGCCACTGGTTTCACGATCAAGGCGATGCACTAATTCTAGATATGGTGCATCCGTTCGAATGGCACGCAGCACTTCTATCACACCATAAGACACCTTTGAGCCGGGATGCACTGCGAGCCCTGCCGGTTTATTGATCGCCAGGATATTCTCATCCTCAAATATACATGACGCCTCAATTTGGCTTTTAATACGCTCACTGATGGATGGAGACATTGAGTCTGGTACTGAAATATCAGGGATCCTGACCTCATCATCTTCTTGCAGGCGATACGTCTGCTTGACTTTCTTCCCGTTCACACGGATCTTGCCAGTTCGTAATAATCGATAAATCAGTCCTTTTGGCACACCTTTTAATCGCGTAAACAAAAAATTGTCGATTCGTTGACCGTCCCTGCTTGTGTCAATCTTGTAGTTAGTTGCGATGTTTTTCATACAGAACCGCTCATGATCGCACTTATGACCTTTTGACAGACCGAATGATCTTTTGAGAAAAAAGGCAATAAAAACGATGACTTATAAATTTGCTGCGCATGCTTTAGCTTGTTATGATCTAGATTGTGTACTACGGGCAGTAGCTAATATGTTAGTACGCTGTGCAAAAAAGCCATATCAAATCATATTTTGAATTCGTATTTT
>CAZVPJ010000207.1:0-2812 GCA_964629035.1 uncultured Thiotrichales bacterium
ATACCCTAACATTAAAGCAATCAAATTAAGTGCTAATGTTGCTAATCCTGCTTGTGAAAAATAACTCATCATATTTGCGTTATTTTTTAATACAATTAACATAATAATCAATACTAGAAACAAGACTGAAAGCCACTTAAGTACAGGCTCAATTTTTTTAGCCAGCATTTCCCAACGTGACAAAACAAGCATACCTAGAATAACTGGAATAACCGTAATGATTAGCAATTGAACAATTGTTTTTTCTATTGGCAAGTTAAATTCGGTGCTACTACCGATAAAATAATTCATACTCAAGGCAGCAAGGATAGGAATACTGAAAGGCGCAATTAAACTTACTAGTGCCGTCAAGGTGATAGATAAAGACACATCACCCTTGGATAAATAAGTGAACATATTGGAGGTTGCACCCCCTGGCGCTAAGGCAATAATCATGAGGCCTACTGCAATTTCTGGCGGTAATGTTAATGCGATAGCAATAATAAAAGCCATCAATGGCAACAAGATCATTTGTGCACAAATCCCAATAGCGACGACTTTGGGTGACGCAACAATTTTTTTAAAATCTAATGGGCGTAAAGAAAGACCCATTCCAAACATAATGCAGAAAAGAGAGATGGGAAGAATTACTTTAGTCAGTAAATCTGCTTGCATATTTTAGTTAACTTTCAGTTTTATAAAACTGACGTTATTATGATGGCAAGCTAGACAATACCAGGTAACATAAAAAGCATTTCTAATTTTGCAAAACATTAATACAACTCTTAGCACTGGACATTGTTAATATTACTATTAATTTTTAAATAAATATCACTCTTTTATAGGATTAGTAGTATTTGCTTTAGGTCGATAGCGAGCATGCAAGCTTTAGATTTAATAATTATTCGTAGTTACATACCGCTAAGGCATCTTGCTTAGATTCTGTTTCCCACCTGGTTACAGGTACTGCTGAAACTGAATTTTTTGGTGAGCCTTCGATTACACGCTCGCTGTATACTAAATAAATAATGGTATTTCTTTTGCTATCGCAAAATCTTATAACCTTCATTTTTTTAAAGATAAGTGAACGTCTTTCTCTAAAAACAGATTCACTCTTTTTAAGTGGTTCTAGTATTTCTATGGGCCCTACTTGGCGACAGTCGAGAGAGGCATCCGATGTGTCTTCAGCGATCCCTACTGCGCCTTTATAGCCTCCTTTTTGAGCTTTACTCAAATAGCAAACTACACCTTCAATTTTTGGATCTTCAAATACTTCAATTTTAATCGAGTCATCTGGGCTAAGAAGATTAAATTTTGTATCTACACTTCCAATTTCTTCCGCATGGCCATTAAAAGGAAACAACATACACATAATCAAAAGAAGTATGTTGCACCTGAGAATAAAAATACACTTTGGCAAGATAAGGTTTAGTTTCATGAATAGCTCTTTACATTATGTAATACAGAAAATACCTGCTTTTGGATTGTTTAGAAACCGTAAGGTTTATTTAAACTAGAATGCATTAACTTGAAATATTGATCACTTTATTCTAATTCACTTTAGTTTTATCAAGTATAACGCACCATTTAATCCGCTTTAGATACCGTTACTTAGTTCTAATCCTTTTATTACGGCTATTTGTTAAAAATATCTAAATCAAGCCGTTACCTTAAATACCCTATAACACCACTATTCTGGAGCATGACATTGCGTATTATTCTACTAGGCGGCCCGGGTGCAGGAAAAGGCACTCAAGCAGATTACATTGCTGAAAAATTTAATATTCCTCAAATTTCTACTGGCAACATGTTACGTGCAGCCATTGCTGAAGGCGCCCCTCTTGGTCTGCAGGCGCAGAAAGTGATGGAGTCGGGTGGCTTAGTCTCAGATGATATTATTCTCGGTTTGGTGAAAGATCGCATCTCCCAAGAAGATTGTAAAAATGGCTTTTTATTCGATGGCTTCCCGCGCACCATTGCCCAAGCAGAAAGTTTAAAAACTCAACATGTAAACATAGACTTTGTAATCGAGATACATGTACATAATAATGAAATTATTAAACGCATGGGCGGCAGACGCGTTCACCCTGCATCCGGGCGTACTTACCATGTTGTTTTTAACCCGCCCAAGTCAGAAGGCAGAGATGACGTAACGGATGACACCTTGATTCAACGCAAAGATGATGAGGAGCATACGGTTAGAGAACGTTTAAATGTATACCATCAACAAACTCAACCCTTGATTGAATATTATTCTCAGTGGGCGGATAGTAATGACTTGAATGCACCGAACTTTGTAAAAATTAATGGAACGGGTCAAGTTATAGATATTCGAGACCAAATACTGGATGCTATAGCACCGAGCAAAGTGTAGATTACAACATCAAAGCCGTTCTTCAGAACTTAGCAAATGCTCATAGATCTCTACATCCACCTCACTAAAGCAACACGCAATTACTTCTTCAAATTTATCTTGATAGTTTGTTAAGTGGTGCATCGCAATCACCGCTGCTGCTTGCTTGGGGTAGCCGTACACGCCTGTGCTAATCGCCGGAAAGGCTATACTTTTGATTTTATTTTCTAAAGCAAGCTCGAAACTATGTTGGTAACATAAGTTTAGTAACTCGGCTTCACTTTCACTGCCACCACGCCAGATGGGGCCAACAGTATGGATAATCCATTTAGCAGGCAAGTTAAAACCTGGAGTAATTTTTGCCAAACCCGTGCCACAGCCATTAAGCGTCTGATTGAAATCCAATAGTTCAGGCCCTGCTGCCGAATGGATCGCGCCATCCACACCACCTCCACCATTTAGCTCATTGTTGGCTGCATT
>CAZVPJ010000208.1:0-2764 GCA_964629035.1 uncultured Thiotrichales bacterium
AGCATAGCGCTCAAGTGTTTCACTCTTACCTGCTTCTGCTGCAGCGCGATTCATTTCACTCGCACCAGCATGGCAACCTAATCCATCTCCAGCTTTATTATTCATTTCAACATTCACAGGAATAGGCACACCATCTTCTACAAGAGTGCCCGTTGGTGAATTGTTATTAGACTTCGTCATAGACCACTTCTAAGGTTGGTTTGACAATATTTTCTACGCCGCACATATCTTTAAAGGTTGCCGGCTCCAGTACCACATCCCTGCCTACTGTATCTCCACTAAAAAGATTGAGGAGCTGGTCTTGAGATAACGTTGATGGTTGCTGTGGAGGCGCATCCGCAACATTTTGGGCCAGCTCCCCAAACAATGGGCCCCATTCTCCATCTGGACGGCCAATAATTTCGTAATTTGCACTTTTTTTCCTAATGTCATCATTCGCAGGTATTGCCGCTAATACAGGTATCCCGACCTGTTCAGTAAAAGCTTGCGCTTCTCCTGTACCATCGTCTTTATTGATTACCATTCCTGCAACACCGACGTTACCGCCTAACTTGCGGAAATATTCCACCGCCGAACAAACATTGTTGGCAACATATAAAGACTGCAGATCATTAGATGCTACAACGATAACTTTCTGGCACATGTCACGTGCAATAGGTAAACCAAAACCGCCGCACACTACGTCACCGAGAAAGTCCAATAACACATAATCAAAACCCCAGTCATGAAAACCCAACTTTTCAAGTGTTTCAAACCCATGAATGATTCCACGACCACCACAACCACGCCCAA
Organism: uncultured Thiotrichales bacterium; assembly: GCA_964629035.1. Taxonomy (GTDB): domain Bacteria; phylum Pseudomonadota; class Gammaproteobacteria; order UBA4575; family UBA4575; genus JABDMD01. The sequence goes on from CAZVPJ010000208.1 coordinate 793, forward strand.
CTTCAGGGCCACCCAGCTCCATCGCATACACACCATCTCGTTTAAAACAAACATCACCAATTTGAACTTCATCACCGGCTTGTTTCTTTTTAGAAGAGGTTTCAATAATCGTTGGACATGCTTTTCCACCAAACAAAAGTGAAGTCGTGTCGCTCTTTGGGTCACAACCAATCAATAAAACTTTTTTACCTTGTTGCGCCATCATGTAAGAAAGATTTGCCAAGGTAAAACTTTTACCAATCCCACCTTTTCCGTAAATAGCAATGATCTGTGTTTTTTCAGCTGCGGGAGAAGTCAACTTCTCGTCTGGCTTTTCTATTTTCATACCGATATCTTTGATTGCTATTTTTGTAGCTGAATTATGTGTCGCGTTCATTTAATGTGGTCTCCATTCGAGAATCATTTTTAAACATGATGAGTCTTCAAAAGCAGTTTGATAAGCAACAGCTGCTTCATCGGGTTTATGAGAATGCGTAATTAGACCATCGAGCGACAGTTTGCCGTTATCGATTAATTTATTGATTTCAATTAAATCTTTTGGCTTCCATTCTGCAGTGACACGCATTCGCATTTCACGCATGAATGCAGGTGGAAACGAGAAGGTTAGTTGGTCATAAAAACCTGCCAAAACAATTTCACCACCACGACTTAATCGAGCTATCAAACTATCCAGTAGCGAACTATTACCACTTACATCACATATAGATTGATATTGGTTTTTATCATCGTAATCAGGATGCAGAACAGAATATCCTGTAGCCCCTTTCATACGAGTAGGATCGGTTTCCCAGACTGTTGGAGCCTCATACCCTAACGCAATAATGATGCGCGCCAGTAACCGACCCAACACACCATGCCCTACAATTAAATCTGGAATTTGAGCTGACGTATCAACGCTTAATGCATGATAAGCCGTTGCAGCTAACGCTAACAAAACACCTTGTTGTTTTAGGCCAGCATTAATTTTGATAACACGTTCATTATTAACCACTAATGTAGATGAGGCACCACCAAACAAACCTTTAACATCACCATAACAACTAGCACCTGGGACAAAAACGGTTTCACCTGCTTTCAAACTACTTTTCGAACCGACCTCAACCACTTTACCAACGGACTCATACCCTGGAACCAGTGGATAACCCAAACCAGGGAAACTTGGCATACGCCCCGTCCACAACAATCTTTCGGTTCCAGTACTAATGCCACTCCAATCCGTTTCTACCACCACATCCAAATCACTTGGTTCTACCAGTGATATCTCACTCACGGATAACTGCTTAGGTTTTTCAAATATGACCGCTTGAGTTTGCATAATTTATTTATCGCTGCTGCATATGGTGATCAGTAGTAATGATTTTCATCTCGAAACATTTAAATACGACTCTTTATCTGCTCAATAATGTGGTTTATCGGATGCTTTTCACTAGAGTGTATTTTTATATTGACAGTCATGAATGTCAAGTAAATTAGACACTATTTTATGCTTTATTTGCAGTGATTATTTGCGTAATGAGGGGTCTAGGCGTTGATAATTGCTGGCAACTTGTGAAGCCAATCTCCTGCAACAAACGGATTAACTCCTCTGGCTTTCGCGGGCGACCACTGCGCATAGCCAATAAATAAAACCCGAAATAAGCATCACCAACACTTTTAGCACCAGGGGTGCCAGCCATGGGTTCGGCAATTACCAGGCTACCTCCAGCAGGCAGCGCATCAAATACCTTACTTAATAAAAGGTTAATATCGTCATCATTATGGTCGTGACATATACGCACTAACGAGATCACATCCGCACCGGTAGGCAAAGGAGAAGTAAACAAATTTCCGGGAACGGTAGATATCCTGTCTGACATGCCTTGTTTTCGAATATGCTGATGCGCAAGTTTTTCAACCGCAGGGAGGTCAAATAATTGCGCCTTCAAACCATCCCAGCGCTTACAAACATTCATTACAAAAGTGCCTGTACCAC
>CAZVPJ010000209.1:0-2751 GCA_964629035.1 uncultured Thiotrichales bacterium
AGCATTTATCTGAATATTACGCACCGAAAAATTTTAACTTCTGGTATTTCTTTGGCTCACTAGCATTACTGGTTTTAGTTATTCAAATATTAACGGGTATTTTCTTAACCATGCACTACAAGCCGGATGCAGAATTAGCCTTTGCATCGGTTGAACACATCATGCGTGATGTGAATTGGGGATGGTTAATACGCTATATGCATTCAACAGGCGCATCTTTCTTCTTTATTGTCGTTTATTTGCATATGTTCCGCGGATTAATGTACGGATCATTCAAAAGCCCTCGTGAATTGATCTGGATATTCGGTATGCTTATATATGTAGCACTAATGGCAGAAGCCTTCATGGGCTACTTATTGCCATGGGGAAACATGTCGTACTGGGGCGCTCAAGTTATCATTAACTTATTTAATACGATTCCATTTGTGGGTGAGGCCTTATCCGAGTGGATTCGTGGAGATTTTGTTATTTCTGATGCGACCTTGAATCGCTTCTTTGCTTTACATGTAATTGCTGTTCCACTTGCTTTGTTAGGTCTAATCGTAGGCCATATTCTTGCATTGCACGAAGTGGGTTCTAACAATCCAGATGGTGTTGAAATAAAGAAAACAAAAGGTGCAGATGGTATTCCGCTAGATGGTATTCCATTCCATCCTTACTACACGGTTAAAGATATCTTAGGTGCAGTGGTGTTTTTGGCTATCTTTGCCTTTGTTATTTTCTTTATGCCGGAAATGAACGGGTACTTTTTAGAGCATGCAAACTTCGAACCCGCAAACGCATTAAACACTCCCGATCATATTGCACCTATTTGGTACTTTACGCCTTTCTATACGGTTTTACGTGCCGTACCAGATCCGTTCCTCGGTACCATGGCCATGGGCATGGCGATCGTGGTGCTGTTTTTGCTACCGTGGATTGATCGCAATCCAATCAAGTCAGTGCGCTACAGAAGTTTGTTATTCAAGATTAGTCTTGCAGTCTTTGTGGTGACATTTGTAGTGCTAGGTTACCTGGGTCTTAAGCCGGTAACAGACTTGTACTCTCAATTAGCGTTGCGTTTTACTCAGGTTTACTTCTTGTTCTTCTTTGTGCTCTGGGCGTACAGCAAGTCACGATCCCCAGGGTTTTGGATAGGTAGTTTTGTAGTGCTGCTAGCCGGCGTTATTGCATATGACTTTGGCTTCAATTCTTCAGAACAACCGGATTTAATATGGAAAACATTAATAATTCCTGCCGGATATTTGTTTATTGCTTTGCTGTTACCTCAATTCACTAATTGGGATGCTGAAAAACAAGTACCAGAGCGAGTGACATCATGAAAAATCTAAACAAAAATGTACTTTTCTTGCTTATCTCTCTGTTAGCAATGAATCCTGCATGGGGTGCAGGGGGTGGAGGCAGTAACTTGAACGTAGGTAAAGTTACAGTTGAATTGCATAACACAGCATCGTTGCAACGTGGTGCAAAATACTTCATGAACTACTGTTTGAGTTGTCATTCTGCACAACATAGCCGCTATAAACGAGTTGCGGATGATCTGGGTATCAGCGAAGAAATGATGGTTGAAAATTTAATATTTACTGATCAAAAGTTTGGCGAATCAATGGTCGTTGCCATGAAGCGAGAAGATGCTAAGAAATGGTTCCTGGGTGTTGAGCCACCCGATCTCAGTACGCATGTTCGCTCAATTGGTTCACAGTCAGCGTACGAGTTTTTGAAAACGTTTTATGTGGATGATAGTCGGCCCTTTGGTGTAAATAACCTTTATTTACCCAATACCGCCATGCCACATGTATTAGCAGACTTACAAGGGTTGAATCGCGCAGTGTTCCATGAAGAAACAGATGCAGATGGAATCACACACAAAGAATTTGATAATTTTGAATTGATCAAAGAAGGTTCTCTCAGCGAAGAAGAATATGAGCAAGTGATTGTAGATATTGTTAATTTCTTGACGTACATGGGTGAGCCCGCTGCCTTGATACGTAAAAATATCGGTGTAAAGGTATTGTTATTCTTGTCTATGCTAGGAGTTCTAGCCTACTTCTTGAAAAGAAATTTCTGGCAAGATATACACTAATAACCTTTTCTTTCCATACTTTAAACATACAAAAAAGAGACACTCATGGCTTTAGTAGCTAATAGACGTTCTGGAATGACTTTGTTTTCAGATCCGCATTGTGCACAGAGTCATCGAACTCGAATCGTGTTGGCAGAAAAAGATATCACGGTAGATGTCGTGCAAATTGATCCAAACAATAAACCTGAAGATTTGCTCGATGTGAACCCCTATAATTCTGTACCCACACTTATTGATCGTGAGTTAGTACTTTATGACGCACGCGTGATCATGGAGTATCTTGATGAACGCTTTCCACATCCACCACTAATGCCGGTAGATCCAGTATCACGATCTAAATCTCGCTTAGCTTTGTTTCATATCGAAAAAGACTGGTATGTGCCACTCAATGAAATTAATTCCAGTGATTCTTCAGTTTCCGATGCGGCTAAAAAATCTTTACAAGAGAGTATCCTCTCGACCGTTGAAGTCTTCAGCGCCAAGCCATACTTCTTAAGTGATGAGTTTAGTTTGGTAGATTGCAGTATTGCTCCGATCCTTTGGAGACTGCCTTATTTTGGAATAAAGTTAGGTGCAACTGCAAAGCCTATTATGCAATATGCTGAACGTGTGTTTGATCGCCCTTCGTTTAGAAGTAGTTTGTCTGAAGAAGAAGTCGAAATGTGGCC
>CAZVPJ010000210.1:0-2695 GCA_964629035.1 uncultured Thiotrichales bacterium
TTGTGCCCATTGGTCAATGAATTTAACAAGACTCATTAGACTTCTATATAGACGGATCACTAATCGGTCGTTCGTCAAGGGTTATTGGTTTGAAAAGGTGAAAAATGACTGAAAATGTATCTAACAGGACACCAGGTATGGAACTAGATGAATTAATTCGAGGAGTGGACGAGGTTTTGGTGCTTGATGAGCTGAAATCCAAGCTTGCTAAGGGGCGTCCATTGCGTATTAAGGCCGGATTTGACCCTACAGCGCCCGACATACACTTGGGGCATACGGTATTGATCAATAAGCTACGCCAATTCCAGCAAGCGGGCCATCAGGTCATATTTTTAATTGGTGATTTCACAGGCATGATTGGTGATCCAACAGGCAAGAGTGCAATGCGTCCTCCTCTGACAAAGGAAGATGTGCTAGAGAATGCCGAGACTTATAAAGATCAAATTTTTAAAATTCTAGACCCTGCTAAGACGGAAGTGGTTTTTAATTCTAGTTGGATGGAAGGAAAGTCTGCTGCATCCATGATCCAACTGGCAAGCAAAATGACGGTAGCGCGAATGTTAGAGCGCGATGATTTTGATAAACGTTACAAAGGCGGAAAGCCAATTGCCATTCATGAGTTTCTTTATCCATTAATTCAAGGTTATGACTCGGTTGAGCTCAAATCTGATGTCGAGCTAGGGGGAACCGATCAAAAGTTTAATTTGCTTGTAGGTCGTGAATTACAAAAAGAAAATGGTCAAGCGCCTCAAGTGATTATGACTATGCCGATTTTAGAAGGCTATACGCAAGGTTCCGAGAAAATGTCTAAATCACTAGACAATTATATTGGTATCACGGATTCGCCGAATGACATGTTCGGTAAAATTATGAGCATTGATGATGAAAAAATGTGGCGCTATTTTGATTTGCTAAGCTTTCGATCTATCAAGGAAATTGATGGTTTGAAAATAGATATTAAAGAAGGAGCAAATCCACGGGATATTAAGTTCAAACTCGCAGAAGAAATCATAGTGCGTTTTCATGATCAGCAAGCCGCTGATGCAGCGCAAGCAGACTTTGTACAACGTTTTCAAAAAGGAGCGATGCCGGATGATATACCTGAGCAAGATATTCTTGCTTCAGATGAAGGTATTGCAATTGGTAATGTGTTGAAAGATACAGGATTGCTTAGTAGTACCTCTGAAGCCATGCGCATGATTAAGCAAGGTGCTGTTAAAATTGATGGAGAAAAAATTGAAGACCCAAAATTAGCCTTATCAAAAGGTTTGTCTGCAGTATTTCAAGTTGGTAAACGCAAGTTCATTAAAGTGAATATTAAATAGTAAATATTATGTATAGAGATAATTGCAATGTCAGAAAAACAAGATATTGATAAGGATGTTCTAGATGAGGTTGGAGATGAAGCTATTGAGTTTGTAAACAAAATTAGTTTAGAAGACATCCAATCAAAATTTCAGCAGATTACCGGGCAAATACTCGAATGGGCGCAAAGCCCACAATTCTACGCTCAACTAGGCTTGATTGCGGCTGCCGTTGTTTTTGCGTTATTAGCTGCAAAAGTAGTCGGTAAAAACTTTAAGCCAAGATCGCAACCTCCTCAGCCGGGTTCTATGAGTAAGTGGCGAGGTTTTTTATATAAATTAAAGGGGGTTTTGTTTTCTCTGTTTGCACTGGTGTTCTTAGGCTTAGCAAGTGCATTAAGTGACGCGATCGTTCAGCAATCTTGGTTGATTAAAATAGCTCAAGGTCTTGCCGTTGTTGCGGTGATCTATTCTGTAACCAAGCAATTTGCAGAAAGTAGTGTTGTAAAAAAATTCGTTAAATGGATTGTTATTCCAATTGCCGTGCTTCATGTGTTTGGTTGGCTAGATGATGTAACCGCTTATCTTGAATCAATAAATTTGCAGCTTGGGAATATTGGGCTGTCGTTATACGCAGTTGTCCGCGTTCTTATCTTCGGATCAATACTATTTTGGCTAGGCAGAAAATCAAGCGATACAGGTAAGCAATATATACGTAAGCAAGAAAATATTGAGGTGGGTACACGAGAGGTATTTGCCAAATTATTTGAAATTGGCTTGTTCTTCATAATATTTATATTGCTGTTGCAGGTAATGGGAATCAGCTTAACGACCTTGGCAGTATTTGGTGGTGCTTTAGGTGTGGGTCTTGGATTTGGTTTGCAAGCAATTGCTTCAAACTTTATATCGGGATTAATTATTTTATTAGACCGTTCACTAACCGTAGGTGATTATGTTGAGCTTGAAGATGGGCGGGGTGGAACGATCAGAGCTTTAAATATGCGCTCGACTATATTAGAAACGTTTGATGGGAAAGACATTATGGTGCCCAATGAGACGTTTGTGACAACTAGTTTTGTGAACTGGACACACGAAGATATCAAGCAACGATATTCCATAGAGTTTCAGGTTTCATATGATACAGATATGGAAAAGTTGGTAGAAGTAGTAAAAGAAGTAGTTGCTTCTCACCCGCAAGTGCTTAGTGGTGTCAATGCGACACAAGAAGAGCAGCCCGATGCAGAAATTAATAGCTTTGCAGATTCGGGTATTGAAGTCTTGGTAGAATTCTGGATGGAAGGATTGGATGATGGCGCAAATAGGGTGGATGCGGATTTAAAAATGATGATTTGGAAAGCGTTAAAAGAAAATAAAATTAGCTTCCCGTTTCC
>CAZVPJ010000211.1:0-2658 GCA_964629035.1 uncultured Thiotrichales bacterium
ACGAATCCTGCAGGTATGGCATTTGTAGGCAATCGTTTTGATATCGCTGCAGTTTTGTTCCGACCTGACCGTGGTTATTCATCAGGTACAAGTCTTGCCAATGGTAACGGAGGTGCATTTACCATTGGGCCGAATTCGGAAGATAGTGGTGATGCGACCTTTTTTATTCCAAGTTTAGGTATTAACTATATGCTCACTGAACGTGATGCGATTGGTTTTTCTATTTATGGAAATGGAGGGCTAAATACTTCTTATGATGGAGGTACTGCATCTTTTGATCCGGATGGTCCTGGTCCTGCTGGGGTCATGACCCTGCCGGGAACCTTCGGAGCAGGAACTGCTGGAGTTGACCTTGCACAAATATTTTTTAATTTCTCTTATGCGCATCAGTTCTCTGAAACATTATCAGTAGGCATTAGCCCGATATTCACGATCCAATCGATACGCACCAACGGTCTTGATGCTTTTGCCGGTTTTACAAAAACTTTTGCTGAGAGTGGCGGTACCGCTATGCCCACTAATTTAACCAGTAATGGTCAAGAGTATTCCTATGGCGGTGGTATTCAGCTTGGTGTACTGGCTAAAGATGTAATCGGTAGCGCTGATGTTGGTATTTCATATCGATCTAAAATTTGGATGGATGAGTTTGATGATTATTCAGATCTGTTAGCAGAAGATGGAGATTTTGATATTCCACCCACGCTATGGGCGGGGTTTGCTGTGGAGGTAAGCGATAAGGTCACGCTGGTCGCAGATTATCAAAGAATCTGGTACGAAGAAGTGGATTCGATCAGTAACGATGTTCAAAATTTATTTGCATGTCCCACTGCAGGTGCAGGTGGAACCGATGTTGAGAGTTGTTTGGGTGGAAATAATGGTGGTGGCTTTGGTTGGGACAATATCAATATATTTAAATTAGGTCTGCAATGGCAAACGCATGATGATGTGGTGATGCGATTTGGATACAGTCATGCTGATAATCCAATTGATGATGATCAAGCGCTGTTTAATGTATTAGCACCAGGAGTTGTCGAAGATCATATTACCATTGGTGCAACCATAAAAACCAATGGCATGGGTGAAATCAATCTGGAAGCGATGCATGCATTGCATAACTCTGTGAAGGGGGCAAATCCTTTTGACCCTACACAGGAAGTTCGAATAAAAATGAGTCAGTTTGAATTTGGCCTAGGATGGTCAAAAGAATTTTAGGGGAAGTTTTAGATGCAAGATTCACAAGTAAACCAAGAAATGTATTATATAGCTGAGACAGAAAAGTTATTTGATCAAGCTGTTACCGATTTAGAACTGGCCGTAAAGAAATATGGTTTTGGCGTGTTACATGTTCATGATTTAGGCAACACACTTCGAAGTAAAGGTATAGCGTTTAAAGAGCAATGCAAAGTACTTGAGGTTTGTAACCCACAGCAAGCTGCTAAAGTATTGACTACTGATATGCGTCTTAATATGGCATTACCATGTCGAATCTCTGTTTATACTGAAGGCTCAGCTACAAAAATCGGGTTAATTAAACCTGAAAAGATGTTGTCAGCGCTTTCACAAAATGAAGTCTTAACTGAGACTGCCCATGAAGTAGAACTGAAAACCATACAGATGATAGAAGAGGCAAAGTGATAATTATTTATTCTTTAGAATACCTTCAATGAAATCAATAATCGAGAAATTACATAAAGACCACATAAACTTTATAAAACTTTTGGGCTTTTTAGAAGATCAGCAGCAATATATAGAAAATTATCAACGCACGGATCTGGAAGCCATGCTCAATGCTATTCGGTATATGAGAGAGTACCCGGACTTAGTGCATCATCCGCTAGAGAATGTCGTATTTAACTATACCCTGAGTCATTATGATGAAGTGCATAGTGAGTTAGTGTCACTTTTGCATGAGCATGATGAAATGCCAGAGCTCACAAATAAGCTTATTGAAATGTTGCAAAATGCAATAGCTGATGTTCCTCAAAAAAGAGAAGAACTTTCACGCTATCTGGGGGAGTACATTGCCGTACAAAAAAATCACATGAATCGAGAAGAAGCTTTGGTTTATCCTGCAATTAATTCTGTACTAACTGATAATGATTGGGGAAATATCAGTAGTGAACTGGAGTTGGTTAAAGATCCTTTGTTTGGTCCTAGCGTTAAAAAATCGTACCAGGATTTATTACAAAACGTTATTAGTTGAATTAATTATTAGCTTTCAGTATTTGCACCTCACAGTACAATCCAACCTAGGCTAGTTCAATCGGGCAAAAAAAAGGGAGCAGAGGTTGCTCCCTTAAATAACCACCATAGTGGTGGCCCCATAACGCTGGTTAACTACTGCAGTAAATCGGTTACTTTGACATCATTACTCTCAATATTTATTGGAAGAGAACGATAATGAGTGACTTCTTTAGTTGCAGTGTTCAAGACTAACTCGAAATAAACATTTTTTTGTTGGTTATACACCTTGATAGTTTCCAAGCCGTTTTCTTTACTTACATAGGTTTGATTTAGCACGGTATTTCTTGACATGTTAAGTAAACCCGTTAGTAATCAACGTTGATTACCAAGTAAGTGCGCCACCGGTTTGGTACTCAGTCACACGTGTTTCAAAGAAGTTCTTTTCTTTCTTGAGGTCTAAAATTTCAGACATCC
>CAZVPJ010000212.1:0-2600 GCA_964629035.1 uncultured Thiotrichales bacterium
TCTGGTGAAACAGCCTCTATAAAACCCTTTGTAGAAGAAGAATTACTGCCATGGTGAGGTGCGACCAATACATCTACATCAAGTATATCTGAATAAATTTTGAGCAAATGCCGCTCTACTGTTTTCTCAATGTCACCGGTTAACAAAATACTGCCCTCTGGGTGATTAATATGCAGTACGCATGAGCTATTATTTCTGGAGAGTGTTGATTTTGACTTGGCCTTTTCGGTTGGATATAGAAATTGAAAATCTACATTACCCCACTGCCAGCCCTCGCCAGCACCACAAACACTCGTGTTTTCGTGTTTATATTTCTCATTGAAAGTGCTAACCAGTTCGCCAACTGACATATTCTCTAATATACCTTGCAATCCTCCTGCATGATCCTTATCACCATGACTTATAATCAGTTTATCAATATGATTGATTCCGCGTGATCGCAAATATGGAATCACAACCGCTTCGCCTGCATTAAAGCTATCACTAAATTTTGGGCCTGTATCAAACACTAATATTTGATCGCCTACTTCAAGAATTACTGACAAACCCTGCCCTACATCCAAGGTTGTTAACCGTAACTCGTTTTCATGAGTAGCAGGTGGATTGGCAAATAGCAATGGACTGATTAAGACAATACTTACTAACTTAGTTGGCCATCCTTTTGGAGCAAGAAATAATATTATCCCTAGAACTGCTGGCACTAAAGCCCATAAGGGAATTGCATGCTGCCAACTTGCAAAAGAAAAAGAATGTAAATTATTTAGAATGATCCAAAATATTTCAAGCAACCAATTACTAATATCAAGCAACCAAAGACCTACTGATTGACTTACCAACAAACACAAAGACCCTATTAGCGTAATCGGTACAACTAAAAAACTTACCCACGGCACGGCAAATAAGTTAGCAACGGGTGAAACTATTGATGCATGTTGAAAGAACATCAATGTTAATGGCAAAAGTCCTATAGACAGAACAAACTGTATACGCAGCAGACTCTTCCATTTAGATGATTTAGACGATTGTTCTTTAATTGAAAAGAGAATGATGGCCACTGCAGCAAATGATAACCAAAATCCCGGTGATAACACTGAAAATGGATCTAACAGTAAAACACATATCAATGCGAGAGATAAAATATTCCAAGGACGCAAAGATTGCATAGTATATATTGATAGAAATACGACAGTGGCCATTACCATTGCCCGTTGTGTTGGTATCGAAAAACCTGCCAGCATGGAATAAAATACAGCAGCAAAAATTGCCGCTAATGCAGCCACACGTTGTGATGCTATTTTCATACACAACTTTTCACTACGTTTCCATAAAAATACTACTAATAAATATACGAATCCAGAAACAATACCTACATGCAAGCCAGAAATTGCCAGCAAATGATTGGTGCCCGTTTGAGTTAGTACCTGCCAACGACTAGAAGCCATTTGACCACGTTCACCCAAGACCAATGCTTTAATGATTGCAACAGATTTATTTTTAGTTTGATCCAGCTTTTTATTTAAAACATTACGGATGTAAAAACCAGGATTTATCAAACTCGTAGTACTTATACGTATATTATCGCCCTTACTTCGGACATAACCCGTTGCTCGAATACTTTGTTCAAATAACCACTTCTCATAATCAAATCCACCAGGATTAGCATACCCCCACGGTCGTTTTAAACGTATTCGCAAGCGCCATATTTCACCCAACGATATATCAGAAATTTCTCCATACCAATTCAACCTAACTTTTCTAGGCAATTGCACGTTTTTGCCGTTTGTTGAAGAAAATGCTTCATGAACAGAGAACTCAAACCGTGTACTTCGACCTTGTTTGCTTGGTATCGATACGATCTGACCTTTAACCTCTAAATCGATTCCTTCTAATGATTTTTCTAGTTCGGGATATAAACTATTATAGGCATGAATCAATGCCCACAAAAATCCCAAAGCGGCACATGCCAATAAATAACTTCGTGGATATTTAATTAGGATCAAGACTATCGGTAGAATACAAAAGACCCAATACCAGTGCGGCAAGCTTGCAAACACTGTTAAACTATACACACCAAAAAGAAATGCAAGAGCAATTTTAAACATACACAAGATAACCCAACCAAATGCATATCATTCAATTGTATCCTATATAGTCTTTCTTAGATCCTAAATTAGCTCAATGCCACGCAAACTTCTTAAAAAACTATTCTCAAATAATAGAATCAAGAAAGAAAAGTCTTTTAGTATTTTTGGTGAGTTGATCCATGATCAGAATTTATGGCATATGCGCAGACGCTCCGTTGCAGGGGCCTGTAGCATAGGCCTATTTTGTGCGTTTATCCCTCTACCTTTTCAAATGTTGATTGCTGCGGGCTTTGCCATCATCCTTCGATGCAACTTGCCAATATCGGTTGCTTTGGTGTGGATCACAAACCCTGTGACCATGCCTCCTTTATTTTACCTAGCTTATAAAGTTGGTGCAGTGTTAACCGACACACATCTCGGTCCATTTGAATTTGAGTTGAGTTTTAATTGGCTATTCACAGAGCTACGCGAACGCTGGCGTCCATTTATGGTGGGCTGTTTCTTTCTTGGCACTTC
>CAZVPJ010000213.1:0-2588 GCA_964629035.1 uncultured Thiotrichales bacterium
TGAAGTCATAATAAGGGAAAACCTTTGAGAATTGACTCTTACAAATGGCACAGATTGCGGCCATATGGGTTACCCCATATTCGTCCACTACGTTCTTAAGGGCTTCCATGCGCGGCAATGCACCTTTAACGCGCAACTCAATCAGATCATCGGTCAATAGACCGCCACCGCCACCGCAACAATAGGTACCTTCTTTTATAGCGTGACTGGGCATGTCTACGTAGTTATTACATACCGCTTTAATAATGTCTCTCGGGATCTCGAACTGTCCACCTGGGGTATCTCCCATTCGTGAGGCACGCGCCACATTGCATGAGTCATGATAGGTAATCACCATGTCATCATTAAGGGATGGATCCAGCGTTAATTTACCTTCATTAATCAAGCCATGCGTGACTTCACAAATATGTTGTGGCACAGGATAATCAGGATCAAGAAAGTCAAAAGGTCCTGCGAGTGTGTTTAAGAATGAATACGCTACACGCCATGCGTGACCACATTCACCAAACACAATTCTTTTAACCCCTAGATCCAGGGCGGCTTGGCGTATTCGTAGCGCAAGCTTTTGCATATTTTCATAACTACCGATAAACATACCGAAGTTTGCGGCTTCACTAGCATACGAACTTAAAGTCCAGGAAATCCCCGCTTGATGAAATACTTTTCCATAACCAATTAATCCATCAATATGAGGTTCTGCAAAGAAATCTGCAGACGGTGTTATTAATAAAACGTCAGCTCCCTTCTCATCTACTGGGAAACGAACTTTTACACCGGTCTCTTCTTCTACATCTTCTTCTAAACCTTCCAGTGTATCTATTAAAGCTGGTTCCGGTAAGCCAAGGTTGTTACCAATGGTTTGAGCTTTGCCGATAATTTCATTGCAATACTTTTGCCCAACTCCCACCGTGTCCATCACTTCACGTGCCGCCATGGAAATTTCTGCAGTATCAATTCCATAAGGGCAATACACTGAACAACGACGACATTGGGAACATTGATGAAAATAGCTATACCAATCGTCTAATACTTCTTTGGTTAAATCTTCTGCGCCGACTAATTTTGGAAATAACTTTCCTGGAAGGGTGAAGTAGCGACGATATACTTTGCGAAATAAATCTTGGCGCGCCACGGGCATGTTTTTAGGATCCGTTGTACCTAGATAATAATGACATTTGTCAGTACAAGCGCCACATTTCACACATGAATCTAAATACACACTTAAAGAGCGATATTTTTTATTCAGTTCGCCCATCTTATCAATCGCAACTTGCTGCCAGTTATCTACTAGCTCACCAGGGAAGCCTAACTTTTCTTGGAATTCGGACTTAGCGGTATAAGGCTGACTGTGTTTCATCACACCTTCTTGCAGGCGTGGAATGACAGGGTAGTCTTTAAGTTTTGGTGTATCGAATTCTGCAGCAGCCATTTTTAGTTTGCCTTGTTAGAGTCTAATTTTTTTGCCCAATCTGCGATATGGCGTTGTTCACGTGGATTGTCGGCCTGGTTACGTGAAGGGCTAAAGAATACGCCTGGTGCATGCAATAATTTGCTGAATGGGAAAATAATCATCAATAAAATAACCAGGCTTAAATGAACGATTAATATCAAATCATTTGGCATAGCGCTTAAACCTGCTTTGCTTGCCCAGGCGAACGTCATTAAGCCGATTAAAAAAGATTTTAACGAAACAATATCGGTGTGTTCGACAAACGTCATCAGCGCACCACTAACACCAATTGCAATGAGTAATAATAACATTAGGTGGTCTGAAGGAGCCGATATGTACCGTACACGGTCTACTAGAATTCGACGCGCTAACAAACCGGCTAAACCTGCAAGCATCATAAACGCGGCGTATTTCCCAAACGGTTGTATGAAGGCCACCCAGCCCCATACAGGATCAGTGAAATAACGCAGATGTCTCAGTAGAACTAACAGCAATCCAAAATGAAAAATCCAGCCGAATAACCAAATCCACTTATTGGATTTAAATAAACTCTCAAAGATGGTGACTTCTTTTACTATTCTGAATGCGACACCTGAACGTGTAGTAGGTGCTGGTGTAGTAGGGATTTTAAGTGGCGCCGGAGTGTTGGTATAAATCCAGATTTTACGTGCAACAAAGATTACTAATATAGCGGTGGCTATATAAAACGAGATTGCGAATGTTGCGGTTAAAAGTGACATGTATAGCGAATCCTAGAGCACATATGTTTTTATAAAACATAGCGGCGGTAAAGCAACTAAATACTAGAGTGAAGCATTACACCAAGGAGTGTTACTCAACATTCCTTGGTGGAAGTTTTTAATTTACTACACGCAACCTGTTGGCTTGGGTAGACCTGCATACTTACAAGCTTGTTTAGCTGGGCCGTATGGGAACAACTCATATAGATATTTGCTGTTACCTTTGTCTTTACCAAGTTTCTTGCCAATAGCTTTGGTAAGTACGCGTACTGCAGGAGCAATTTGATACTCTTCATAGTACTCACGTAAGAAGTTAATTACTTCCCAGTGGTTTTCGCTCAACTCTGCACCATCTGCTACAGCCATTGCTTCAGCTAGGTCTGGTTGCCATTGGTTAA
>CAZVPJ010000214.1:0-2586 GCA_964629035.1 uncultured Thiotrichales bacterium
AGATAGACCAAGACATAATGCGCAACAAGATTAGTGCAATATCTGAAAAAACCTTCGCTAGCGAAAATGTATATGATCAAAATTTGTTGAGTTGGTCACTTAAAATTCTACAAACTAAACACTAAAGTTTTAACACTAACGATCAATCGAAAATCTATATATTAGAAATAAAATAAAAAGGATGCCATGAATTCTAGACAAAAAAAAGTAATTACCTATGGCACCTACGACATGTTACACCATGGGCATATTAATATTATACGTCGTGCCAAGGATTACGGCGACTATCTAATTGTAGGTGTGACCAGCGAAGAGTATGATCGCTCTCGAGGAAAACTAAATGTTTCTCAATCAACTAAAGAACGTGTTGCTGCTGTTGAAGCATTAGAATATGTCGACGAAGTTGTTATAGAATACGACAAACATCAAAAAGTTTCAGATATAAAAGAATACGATATAGACACTTTTGTTATTGGAGATGATTGGAAAGGTAAATTCGATTACATTCAAGAACATTGCGAATTAATTTATCTTCCAAGGACTACTGGTATATCCAGTACGCAACTTCGTGAGCAGCTTACAGGTAGTATACGTACTGGCATAATAGGAACAGGGCGTATAGCAAATAGGTTTGCAAAAGAAGCCAAACACGTAAATGCAATCGGTTTACGCTCGGTATTTTCACGGAATATAAATAACGTGGAAAATTTTGTTTCTGAAAACTCAATTCCGTTTGGGTATACAAACCTGAACGAGTTTTTAGATTCTGGTCTCGACGCAGTTTATTGTGCATCTCCACACGAAACACATTATAGTTACGTAAAACAGGCTCTTGAAGCAGGCTTGCACGTGCTGTGCGAGAAGCCCATTACAATGAGTAGTGCTGAGTTAGAAGAGCTCTATGCAATAGCAAAAGAGAAAAAGCTAGTTCTTTTAGAAGGTATTAAAACTGCTTTCTTTTATGCTTTCAACAAAGTTCTAATTGATGTTAAAGAGGGCAAAATTGGTGAGGTTTGTGATGTTAGAGCAACTTTTACTAAATTAGTTGCAGATCGTTCACTACGAGAATGGCAAGCACCTTATGGTGGGGCTTTCAATGAGCTAGGTAGCTATCCACTCCTTTTAGCGTGTAAACTTTTTGGTGAACCAAAAAATACAAGCTTTAATGTCATATCAGCTGGTGACGTAGATTCAATGACTACGATCGTTTGTGAGCACGAAGGTGGGAAGTTTTCATACTCAAGCGTAGGGATTGGTGTGAAATCTGAAGGAAACGCAATAATTTCTGGTACAAAAGGTTACATATATATTCCTGCACCTTGGTGGTTAACCAATACATACAGCATAAGAGGTGAAGATCCTACGAAAGAGGAAACGCGCACATTCGATAAAGAAGGTGATGGAATTCGTTATGAACTTTCAGAATTTGCCTCACTAATTTTACGTGACAATACAGAGTCAGAACTGTTAAGCTATCAAGACTCGTTGAATATCCAAAAAATATTTGACAAGTGGAACAAGTTTAAGGCTCAAAATTAAGATATTTTAGGGGCTATCAAATGAATAGGATTGTAAAAGCAATTAAAAATCCGCGTAAAGCTGTCAGCTACGTATTAAATAAGGCTAATCTTACAAAGGTACGCAGTAAAACAGTTGTTACCAAAGTCCCGCCCAAAAAAGTGGCATCCACCAAGATCCCGGCAAAAAAGCCAGCTGTTAAAACTGGACCATTGCAATTACAACTACAATTCTTAGGCAAACTTGGGTCTGTTGCAGTTAATCCAAAATTTGATGCATCAATAGCTGTCTACTTTGATGGTAAAATGAATCAAATTTACCAGATCAATGTTTGGATTGCTTGTTTTAAAAATCTAGATTTGAAACATCCAATAGTGATCTTGGTAAGAGATCCATCAGTCTTTAAACATTTAGTAGATACTACTGATTTTTCTGTCGTTTTAGCAGTGACTATCAATAATGTAACTAAATTTTACGAAAATAATAATTTTAAATGCATTTTATATGTCAATCATGCTGCACGTAATTTCCAATCGCTAATACAAAATAAAGCATTTCATATACACATAAATCATGGCGAAAGTGATAAACTTTCAACCATAACCAACCAAGCAAAAGCTTACGACCTAGTTTTTATTACTGGGCCAGCTGCATTTAACCGATACAAATATAATCTCATCCGTAAAGACATGAAACGTTTCGTTCAAATTGGACGTCCTCAACTTGAACATGTAGAGAGTATTGAAAGCATAGATTTCGATAATTCAGCTACCCTTAGCAACATTGTAACAGTTGATTCAGAAGCTACGGAGAAAGAATTACAAATTGAGCAAAATGATACAATTACTGTCTTATATGCGCCTACTTGGGAGGGCACACATGACTCTATGAATTACCAATCGATAGATTGGATTGGTAAAGAAATTACAGAAATATTATTAGCTCATCCAAGAGTTCGCCTTATTTACAAGCCACACCCAAATACAGGTTCAAGAAAAGAGAGTGTAAAGAAGGTAAATCAATCCATCATTAAAATGGTTAAAGAAAGCTCTAATGCTGTCTATATTA
>CAZVPJ010000215.1:0-2548 GCA_964629035.1 uncultured Thiotrichales bacterium
CTTCGCCTTCAAATGAGTCTTTGTCTGTCATTTTTAAGTAATACCCAAAAAACTTTAATAGACCTAAACCCGTCATCATGCCCAGAACGGGTGGTAGGTGTAAAAAGTTATGTGTGCTTACCGCCATGGCTATGGTGAGTAGGAATAGCATGACAACTACCCATGCACCTTTACGTAGTATGACTTCTTTATGGATACCGTCAGGTTTGGAATTTGGAATAAAGAAACTTAAAATTACAGCCGGGACGATCCAGTTAACGACTGATGGGATAAATAAAACAAAAAATTCCTGGAACTCCACGATTCCTTTTTGCCAGACCATTAATGTTGTGATGTCACCAAATGGGCTAAATGCTCCACCAGCATTTGCTGCTACGACAATATTAACGCAAGCAATGCTAACAAATTTAGTGTTGGTGCCACCTACAGCCATTGCCACGGTTGCCATAAGCAAAGCGGTAGTAAGGTTATCTGCTATTGGTGAAAGACAAAAAGAAGCAACACCTGTTACCCAGAAAACGCCTCGTAAGCTAAACCCTTTTTTCAATATCCATGCACGCAACCAGTCAAATATGCCACGTTCATACATGGTATTAATGAATGTCATAGCAGCTAGTAAAAATAGAAAGAGTTCAGCAAACTCTAGGATATTATGTCGAACGAGTATTTCGGCAGTGTGTTTATCGCCATGTGATATATAAACCAGCGCTACGATCAGCCATATAATGCCTGCAGATACTAAAACAGGTTTAGATTTTCTTAGATGCAGTTGTTCTTCTAAAATAACCAGTGAATAAGAGGCTCCAAAAATGATTAATGCTAATATTGCAGCCCAATGAGAAGTAAAGTTCTGTATTCCATGTCCACCATCTGCTGCGTATGCATGAATAGGAGTCAGAAATAGTAGAAGTCCGAATATTGTTTTGATTGGCATTTTCATGGGTATGTTTTTTCTGGTTAGACTGAATGTGTAATATATCGGCAGAATTATACAAATATTAATTATTTTCCCTGATTCGGAAACAAAGTGTTTGTAAATGCTAAATCCCAAGTTCTTATAATAATAGACGGTCACTTTTTAGTGATGTAATTACTTTAAGGATGAATATTAGTCGATCGCTAAAATAGATAAAATTTAAAATTTTCGAATGTCTTTGCTGTACAATCTCACGCCTTTAAACCAATAATCAATTGCATTTGTAAATTATAATAGTAAGGAGCTTGATACATGTCAGAGAGAATAGTTATGAGGGTAGGCGAGTCACTGGTTGCAGGTGGACCGGCAGGTACTGCAGCAGAACCGGAAGTGGTAATTGGCGAGCTTGATGGTCCTGTTGGAACTGCCTTTGCGACATTGCTTGGAGACCAGGTGAAGGGCCATTCTAGGGTGTTGGCTATCATGAATACAGATATCCAGGTACGTCCTGCTACCTTGATGGTGAGCAAAGTTACCGTTAAAGATGAACGTTATACAAATATTTTAATGGGTACTGTGCAGGGTGCGATTGCTAATGGTGTGCTAGATGCGGTACGTGCTGGTGATATTCCAAAAGAAAAGGCAAATGATATCGGTATCATTGTTTCAGTATGGTTGAATCCATTAGTAGCCAAAGCGGACGATTTAGACCATAAAATATTATTTGATATTCATCGTAAAGCGATGGCAGGCGCTATTCATAAGGCAATGAATAATGAACCCGATATTGATTGGTTGTTAGAGAATCAAGAAGAGATTACGCACAAGTACTATCAAATGGGTTTAGATGGGAAAATTTAAATAAAAATGTAGTTGAGTCTATTTAAAATGATAGCTCAATATTGATAAAAAAGTGGCTGTTCATATTTGTATGTATAGCCACTTTTTTTGGCTTAAATTTATCACTATTTATTCTTCAAAATATTCGATTTCATAGCAGGGCGTATAACCAGCAGTTGAAATCTTCATTCTTTGCATGGCAGCAAAAGATTCAAGAAGCGACGATAAAGGTTTCAGTATTTTTTGATCGCCTCTAATTTTTAATGGTCCCTTACTCTCTACGGCTTTAATACCCTCTTCTTTTACATTGCCTGCAACGATGCCTGATAGCGCATTGCGAATGTTTGCAGCAAGTCGAAAGTTTTCTTGCTGATGATGTAATTCTAATGTGAGCATATTTTCATGGTTTGGGATGAAGGGTAATTGCATGATCGGATCTATGTTTAGTGTCCAGTTAAAATAATAAGCATCATTTTTACTTACTCGGTAATCTTTAACGCTCTTTATCCCGTTCTGAATTTCTT
Organism: uncultured Thiotrichales bacterium; assembly: GCA_964629035.1. GTDB lineage: Bacteria > Pseudomonadota > Gammaproteobacteria > UBA4575 > UBA4575 > JABDMD01. The sequence continues at coordinate 2,281 of CAZVPJ010000215.1, forward strand.
GGGCAACTGCATTGGGGTCGGCGATTATTATTTTATAAAAACGTTGCGCTTCTTTGCCTAATGTACTCAAGATAAATTGATCTATTTCTATGAAATAGTCTTTTGCACTTTCAGGCCCAGTAAAGATGAGTGGGAAAGGAATATCGACATTACTAGGATGCATTAAGATACCAAGCGTATAAAAAATTTCTTCCGCAGTGCCAACGCCTCCCGGAAATACAATCATCGCATGTCCAAGTCGAACAAAAGCTTCTAGACGTTTTTCTAT
>CAZVPJ010000216.1:0-2490 GCA_964629035.1 uncultured Thiotrichales bacterium
TGAGTACGTACCTTTAGGTCGTCGTCAAAAAGAAATGGGTTCAAATTATTTTTATAATTGTAGTTTACAACAATTTTAAAAATAATTGCATTAAATACTGATAATTAAAGATCTAGTCAAAAGCAAATATGAGTTTATTATTTATATGTTTTGCAGTTACTTATAGTAACTATTAAAGAATATATCTCAGTAAAATTTAGCTAGTATTATTTTCTTTAAGTTTATCGGTCATGATCATACTTTACGAAGACATGGTGATAGCAATAAATCTAAACCTTATAGCAACTACACAATGGTACGTTTACGTAGTTGCTATATTTTATCAATTACTCTTAACAACTAGAAGTTACGCAAGTCCCTGAACTGGGCGCCCCAGAATCGGGATCGTGCCCATCTGGATAAAACACCCCACCCGCTGAAATGCAATTAGCAATTAATTCATTACACCCCTGAACACTACTGCATGCTTTAGGTCCAACTATAGCTGCTAAGTTATTATTTGGCTTTGCATTGTTGCTCGAATGCGCGCATGAACTACTATTAGTATTACTTTGCTTAAACTTTTGTGAAATTCTAGGCTGAACCATTATTTTTGTATCGATTCGTTTAAGTTTGTTGAATTCATCTGATTTTGTTGACTGTCCTGCTGCATGCGTGACAACAGACATTGCTGCAAACAAGACAACACACGTAATCGAAGCAGACCGTAACGTTTTTCGTGATAAAGGAAGCATATTTTTCATAACAATTTTCTCCAAAATAAGTGGTTTTAGTTAGATTCGTTATGATGTGTCGCACTCATTCTCAAATTGGTTCAATCTATTTTAAGCTAGATCAAAACAAGTTATATTAGCTAAACATAAGTAGTGACATTTCATTCCTATAAGTAATTGACTAATCTTCAGATACTATAAAGCATTGAGCGAATCCCACGCCCAATGCTTTTACTGCGATGTGTTTTTATTTAACCCTCAGGAATTGGAGTAAAGCTATAATCACATTTATATTGAACATGAAAACGTGCCTCTCCACCATCTGGGTTGCCACCTACTGTCTTTACAATGGCTTTTGGTGTTACTGAAGCATATTTACCATTATTTTGTAACTGTGCTGGACATTTTATTACCGGGGTTCCACAAACAAACCAATTAACATCCAAACCTCCTACTGTTGCTTCGCCTAACTTAGAAAATCCAGATGCACAATTAGCTGCAAACGGAACGCCCAATGTTTTAATTCCATTAGATGAAGGCGATTGCTGAGTACCTGTGCTGATCCCTATTTCAGGTTTTGATTTAGATTGCTTCAGATCTGCAGCCAAGCCAATAGACATTGCTAATATTGCGGTAATAAACACGATACTTGTAATTGATTTTTTCATGATTGAATCCTTTGTTACATAAGTTATATACAGTCTTATGTCGTTTTAAGCAGTAATTACGTTCAAATTAATTTACAAAGAAAGGTGATCAAGATTTTTTGCATAAGAAAATATTTCTAGAAATACAAAAGCTACTAATTAAAATTTCTAATAAGCATCAAAATCTTTGGTTGAATTGGCTTATATACTGGTCTTTAAGGAATCACTAATTAGCTTTTAGGAATACAAAAGTAGATTGAACCATATTCACACTTGCCACGACTGACTCTCAAAGGACACGAGAAATCTCCCGCTTAGACATGGATGTCTATTGATACTCCTCTTACCTCGGGCTTCAAAGATGAAGCCCTTTTTTATGCCAGATAAATAATTAGAACTATATTGATACTTGCTTCGACTTACTAACACTAAACAATAGAATTAAATTAAGGAAATTATGATGAGATATTATTATTACTACTATTAGCCTTACCGTTGATAAGTTATGCAGAATGCGATCCCGATTTGTCATCTGGTGACGAATGTTGGACGAATTGCTTGACTAATGATGACATTACTATATGTGATATTATTAAACTTGATACATTTTGGCCAGAATCTGAGACACAAAACAGCAACACATTTCAGGCTAACTCTCAATCGAGCGCTCTTAATAAAATGTTTAAGACTAAAACTTTAAAAGATGGTCGCATTATTAAAGGTCGTTTCATTAATAAGAGAAGAACAAACATCGCGACTAATAATGGTCTTTCCAAAGCCAAGGATTTAAAACCCGCAGACAGTGATGGTTCAACAAAAAGGCCTTCAGGATCAAACTCAAATCTTAAGTCTTCCCATAATAACGTTACTAGCAAGAAAAAATGCAAAGACCCTCTTAAAGAAGGCGGCTGGTGTGTAAAAATTGATGAAATTAAAACGCCCCCAGGTTGGTAAGCTTTCAACACATCTTAATTAACAATTGACTATAATTGTTAATTAAGATGCTTGTCTTGGGAATACAAATCTAGATATTGTTGCGCACTATTTTTCCACGAAAAGTTTTGTGACATTGCACTTTGTTGAATATTTTCCCAATCCGATTTGTTATTAAATAACGCCAAGCCACGGTT
>CAZVPJ010000217.1:0-2480 GCA_964629035.1 uncultured Thiotrichales bacterium
ATGGTAGAGAGATTAAAGAGCTTGGTTCAGGTGGGATGATTGCTAAAGTTTCTAGCATTGATATGCAGGCAATTGACACGCGCGTAGCTAAGACAACTATTGTTGTAGCTTGTGATGTCGAAAATCCACTGTTTGGTAAAAAAGGTGCATCACATGTGTTTGGGCCTCAGAAAGGTGCCACTCCTAAAATGGTTTTGAAGTTAGATGAAAATTTGAAGAGCCTGAGTAAATTAATTAAACGCGATTTGAAACAGGATGTTGGTCGTATGCCGGGTGCTGGTGCAGCAGGTGGTCTTGGTGCAGGTTTAGTTGCATTTGCTGGAGCGAGCTTGGAAAGCGGTATCAGTATTGTTGTAAAAGCCACAAATTTAGCAAAATATATTAAAGGTGCGGATTTGGTGTTAACAGGTGAGGGCCGTGTTGATTTTCAAACTGCATTTGGGAAAACCCCAGCTGGTGTAGCAAAGGCTGCAAAAAGTCAGAATGTGCCTGTAATCGCAATTGGTGGTGCGTTATCTGATGATGCTAGACAGGTGTTTGATCATGGAATAGATGGCATTGAAAGTGCTGCGGCAAAGGATATGACCTTTGAAATGGCGATTAAAAACTCAAAACAAGATCTTGCCAATGCGGCTGAACGTGTAATTAGGCTTTTGCTTATCGGGAAAGGACTGGCGACAAAGTAGTTATTTACACAAGTGTAATTTTACTCAACTAAGCTCAACTTTAGTTCTTCAAAAGTATTCTTTGGTAGGCCGCGATTTTTTATAAATTGTTGCTTGAAGTCATTTTTAGACTGTTCTAAGTGTCGGATGCACTTGGCAGAATTTATGTCCTCATCAAGTGCATTGCAGCCTACCAGAGGTGTGTACTGCTTGAGGAAGGCGGTTTCAAAGTCATTTAATAACTTCTGCCTAATAGAAAAATCATCATTATCAACTGGATTCTCCCGATATGTGTCATTTTGAGATAGATTATTTTTAAGCGAGGTAGTTTTTTCATGTTGCGTAGAAAAATAGAAACCCAGTAGAAAGAGTGTAATAACCATTGCCCAAGGCAAAATAAATCTAGTAATCGCCAACTTCATATCTACATGATGCAATAAGTTTATATCTTGTGATTATCGGGCCCGACAAATGGGCTGACTAAGCTTAGGGGCTGTCGAAAAATATATGCTTTGAGTATGTATTGACGGGAGACCGCATGGATTAGAACGAAGAGTAACGCTAGGTGTCTTTATCAGTCATAACAAGCCAAGCTTTGAATCTAGCGCGTTCTATAAATTCTAGATTAGATCGTTTGTTGCTGAGGTTAGTTTTTTTCCTTCTCTCTTTACCCGCATATTTGGATGGTTCGATACTTGATCTGCGATCTTGAAAATGTGCCATGCTCTTTCCTCTAGTTGAGCAGTGCTAGCGTTCAACATCTACCCATAAAGGTAAAGATTGTAGGAAATGAACGGTTTATAAAAACAGACAAATGGTAAAAGAATAGCAAACGTCAAAATAATATTGTTGATTTCATGATACCAATAGGGAGATGTGTAAAGTATTTGATTACACGTTATGAATGTTTAAACTAAGCCACATTAGTATTTTTCAATTCTATATTCCGGTGACTTGGATCAAGTAATTCATGCATGTGTAGTGGCCTGCTAATCTCATAACCTTGTACATAGGTTATACCAATATCATCTAGCGTATCTAAGATCTCCTGATTCTCAACAAACTCTGCTACCGTTTCTATTTTCATTAAATTAGCAATTCTATGCAGTGAGCTAACCATTTCATAATCAATTGGGTTGCTGTTGATTTCTCGGATAAAAGAACCATCAATTTTCACATAATCTACAGGCAGCTTTTTAAGATTGTCAAACGATGAGAATCCAGTGCCAAAGTCATCTAGTGAAAATTTGCAGCCTAAATTACGCAAACACTCAATAAAGTTATTGGCTTCTAATAAGTTTGAGACAGCTGCTGTTTCTGTAATTTCAAAACATATTTTATCGGCTGGTACTTCATATTCATTGAAAATTGAAGTCACAAAATTTCTAAATGTCGGTTCACATAATGTCGCAGCAGAAATATTAATAGACAGTGTATTTACATGATTAAAAAGGTCTTTGTTTGTTGATAATTTTTTAATGCTAGCTTTGAATACCCAGCGATCTATTTTTTGAATTAAGTTATAACGTTCTGCAGTGGGTAAAAATCTATTAGGAGAAATAAGAGTTTGATTTTCTCCATTCATTCTTATTAAGACTTCGAAGGATTTCCATTCCTTACTTACTTCTCTGGTTTTACATATCGGTTGAAATAGTAATGTAAATTCATCATTTTCAAGAGCTCGATTTATATGAATATAGGATTGCGAGTTGGTTCTTTGATCACTAATTGCAGAGTCATCAACATTATAGACATGGATTTTTTTTGTATTGGATTGCTTGACTGCTCTACAAGCATTATCTGCAGCTTGTAATA
>CAZVPJ010000218.1:0-2458 GCA_964629035.1 uncultured Thiotrichales bacterium
CGGCTTCATAACGGAGAGTAATAATGGAATGATACTAAAGGTTGCAAACAGTGAAACCAACATGGCAACACTTGTTAGCAAACCAAAATATATTGAAGGAACAAAGTTTGAGAGTATTAGTACTATAAACCCTAATGTAATCGTTATAGATGTAAAATACAGTGCTTTACCAACCGTAGTCTGAGATTTATGTATGGCCTGATAATTGTCTCTGCACTCTGCAAATTCTTTTTTATAACGATGAATATAGTGAATTGCATAATCCACCCCTATTCCAATTGTTATCGCAGCTATGGTTATGGTCATAATGTCTAACGGTATGCCAAACACGCCCATACAGCCCAAGATAAAAAGCGCTGTAAATATATTTGGCAATGTCCCGATTATTGCGAGCTTGATACTTCTGAATAAAACGATCAGCATCACCAATATTGCAATAAAAACGGTACCTAACGTTAGGATCTGAGATTTGAACAAGCTTTGTAAGACGTTATTATATAAAACACTTATCCCAGTCAATCGCACGGTCTCACCATTTTTGATGAATTCTGCATTAAGTTCTGACTTGATTTTTTGCAATAGATCATTGCGTATTAACGTATGATCGGAATCTTTAATTCTTGCCAGTATCCGTGCCTGACTTCCATCCGTTGATACATACGGTGAAATTAATACATCTTTTATATTTTCTGGAACTTTTGAGTAGACCAAAGACAAATGGAAATCTTCTAATGGCTCACCTTTATTGATCGTTCGGAACACTTCTTCAGTACTAGATAAAGAAAGAACTTTTCCAATTTGAGGAAGACTTTCTAAATAAGTATGTATTTTGTTAATTTTCTTTATACCACTGCGATTATACCAATAACTTTTTGCAGTAAAATCATCCTGTGTTTCCTCTAGATCTGACAAATAATCATCAAACTCATCATCACCATCATCATCTTCGTCAATCTCTTCTTCAATACTAACACCCGCTTCTAACATGACTTCTAGAGGCACGGTTCCACCCAACTCTTGATCCACCAGTTCAAGCCCTTGGTAAATATCAGTTGATTTCTTGAAATAATCGATAAAACGATTCTCGACTGTTATTTGGCTTATTCCAAATATATTTAAGGCAAACATTCCTGCCAATATCGTTAACGTCAATTTTTTATGCTTAACAATTACTTCTAATATATTTTCTAAGAAAGCAGCTGCTTTGTCTTTTTCATGCGGTCTCGATGATGGCTTAATGAGTTTAATAAGTGCTGGTAACACTGTAAACGTTAATAGAAAGGCACAAAACAAGCCTAGAATCATGATATAACCAAATGTAATTACTGGATTGATATCACTTACTAGCAAAGACAAGAAAGCTATTGCTGACGTTAAGACCATGTACGAACAAGGCGTTATTATTTGTGACAGTGTTATTGCTAATTCATTTTCAACACTATCACCTTGATGCATCGCTTGGATTTCCTGATATCGAATGATGACATGTATGGACAAGGTGACCGAGAAAATAATTAATAATGCAACAAAATTTGATGAGATTATCGTCAATTGAAAATCTAGTAATGCCGCTAAACCTGCAACAAACAGAACATTTAGCACTGCACAGATCAAAGCTAAAAATATCCAGGCAGGTCTTCTAAAAAATATAAACAGCACAACCACCATAATAGCGATTATGCCTATACCAAAAGTACGTATATCCTTAACAACATACTCTTTCATATCATTTCCAATCAATGGAGCACCTGCCAAGTAAAATTTACCCCTTTCACTTTCAGTTGCAACAATAGATCTAACTGAATCTAATACTTCTTTATAACGTTGATTAATGATTTGTCTTTCAACAATGATAGTATTCCGCAAGCTTTCAAGTTCGGTTAACGTACTCTCATTTTGCGGATCCAATTCTTGCTTTTTTAATAAAACATATTTCTGCTCAATTAAGTCGATAAGTTTTTTATTCTTTTTGATATCTACTTTAATTGCCGTTGTGGATAAATCTTTACTAATTAAATTATCCACATAAATCGGACTTGAAGTGAATTCTTGCTCTGCTTTATCCAGATCAACACCTGGAGACATCAAATTAGAGAAATTTGTTTGCCCTGTTTTTTCATCTTCTATTAATTGCAAAAGAAGTGGAACATTGCTGAGAGAGGTTACTCCTGTAATACCATTAATTTTCTTAAACTTATTTGATAAATTCTCGATGTATTGAATAGTATCTTTATTTAACATCTCCTTTTCTGGTTTAAAACCAATGATGACATATTCATCAGTACCATAATGACTATGCACTTCACGATAATATTTTAAATCAGGGTCACTCTCTAACATAAGTGAATCTGGTGAAGCATCAATATTTAGTCTTGGTATAAAAAGACTACATACTATTACGATAGAAAACATAGCAATTAAAACAACAATTGGTTTTTGTATTGCAATACGTGTGAAT
>CAZVPJ010000219.1:0-2441 GCA_964629035.1 uncultured Thiotrichales bacterium
AAAGGCCTACCGTGGTCTTAAAAACTTTCGTGGTGATAGCGCTTTTTATACATGGCTGTATAGGATTGCGATAAATTCTGCAAAGAATTATTTGGTATCGCAGAGTCGTAAGACGCCCACCTATGCTGTAGATATTGCAGATGCTGAGCATATTGAATCAGCAACGGCTTTGAAAGAGTATGCAACACCAGAAGGTAATATGCTGACCAGTGAGATTGAAGCAACAGTTTATCAAGCAATTAAAGAATTGCCCGATGACTTGAAAACTGCAATTACACTGCGTGAGTTGGAAGGTATGACGTATGATGAGATTGCTTTAGTAATGGAATGTCCTATTGGAACCGTTAGATCAAGAATATTTCGTGCACGTGAATCAATTGATAAACATCTTAAGCCACTCTTAAGTTGATAAGGACTAACAGCAATTTTAAATATAGTTAGATTAAATATTTAAACTAAAATGGAATGATTTTATTATGAAGGAAACAGATCAAGAACTACTTTCAAGAATTTTAGATGAAGATGTGTCTGAACTTGAAATCCAAAGATTTTTAAAAGAATTGAAGTCGGATACTGGGCTTCGTTCAAAACTATATCGTTATAACTTGATAGGGCATGCCGTACGCAGTGAGTTGCCTGCGCAATGTGATCAACGTTTTGTTGATAATGTTATGGCTAAGCTAGATAGTGAAGAAATATCATCAGTAGAGTTTGATGCAGCTGTCGAGCGGGTTGAGGATGCAAAAGATAATAGTCGAGTAAAGACTGCCATAGGACTTGCGATAGCAGCATCTGTTGCAGTGGTTTCGTTCGTATCGTTTCAAAATTATGTGCAAAACAATAATCAAGTAACTCCATCTGCTTTGGTTGCTGATCGTGTAGTAGAGGAAAGCGATATTCAGAGAGTAAGTAGCCAAGACATGCAAAACTTTATTTCTAATCCGGAAGCCGCAGCAAGCTTTAATAGCTATATTATGAACCATGCTGAATATGCTTCACCTCGTGTATCGGTTCCGCATGTAAGAATTGTCGGGTATGGAAAAAATCAAGAAGTAGAAGCTCAATAATTAAATTGCTCATGACCTCAATTCGATTGCCATTGCTATATTTGGTTTTTGTCAGCTTAGTTGCTGTAACGATGAGTGCGAATGCTGCTGAAAACAGCTTGCAACAATTGCTAGGCAAAATGAATCAAACGCTAAAGAGCGGTAGCTACGAAGGGACTTTTGTCTTTATGCAAAATGGCATGGTTGAAACCATGAGTATTGTGCATGGTTATTCTGCCGACACTGGTGTACGTGAGAAACTGGTTTCGCTTACGGGTGATGCGCGAGAGGTGATTCGAGACCAAGATGTTTTGACATGCATATGGCCTCGCGACAAGCTTGTGGTGGTTGAAACGGCAAGCGCTTCACATGGTTTGCCATCAACGTTACCTACAGACCTGAATGAATTAGCTTTCCATTATACATTAACAGAAGTTGATCAAGCGCGAATTGCTGGGCATGAGTGCGTAATTGTTCGTTTTGAGCCATTAGATGAGCTCAGATATGGTCATGAACTTTGTATTGAATCAGAAAGTGGAATGGTGCTGGAGTCAAAAATGTTTGATGCGATGGGTAATGCCATCGAGAATATGATGTTCACAAGTTTCCGAATGCGTGAATCTGTCCCGGAAAGGCTGTTTGAGCCAAGTGTGCATTTAAATGACTATACTTGGAAAACAGCAGGTGTTGAGTTGGATGGGGAAATGATTCCGGACCAAGCCTGGAAGCTCGATGAGTTGCCCCCAGGGTTTTCACTACAAAGTGTTACCAGAAGACTGATGAGTGCTAGCAATAATCCTGTTCAACATATGGTTGTTACGGATGGTCTGGCTTCAGTATCGGTATTTATTAGCAAAGTAGATGACCCTAGTTTAATTTACCAAGGCGCGCATAAAAAAGGTGTTATTAATGCTTATGCAAGAGACCTTAATCAGCACCAAATAACGGTTGTAGGTGAAGTGCCCGAAGGCACGGTTAAAATGATTGGTTCCTCAATCACCTACGCCCCTTAAATTAAATATAATATTTAGATTAAACTTTTTCGGTTTTCAATATGTCTAGATACGTAGTATTTGCTCATTAATGGATTCTATCTAGAGTAGATTATTAAAAATAAATCAGTGCATCAAATAAGCCAGAATGGAGATAAGTTAATGAAGAGTGGAAAATATTTTACTGGTTTCCTAATTAGTATTTCAATCATTATCAGTGTTGCATCTTTGGATGCATCGGCTCGTTACAATCTACCTGACTTTACAGAGCTTGTTGAGGAACATGCTGATGCAGTAGTAAACATAAGTACTAGCAAACAAACAGAAGTTAAGAGAGGCTTGCCGCCCGGTATGGATTTACCAGAAATGCCAGATGGCAGTCCATTCGGAGAATTTTTTGAAA
>CAZVPJ010000220.1:0-2392 GCA_964629035.1 uncultured Thiotrichales bacterium
TTGCCACATTGTTCCAACTCCAGTGGCAAACTTGAAAGCCTTGTGGAAGGATCCACGGGGCTTTCTTATTCATGGTAAAGCTTAGATCAACTAGATAGCTATCATTCTATGTAGTTAAGAACTCCTCAATTTGGTCAGCATTCTGTTCAGCATCTTGTTCGCCAAGCTCAATCAATCGATTTAAATATTCTGGTTGAAACATTAATAAGGAAAGTGAATCTGGGCTTTTGGTATCACGTGTACCAAATCCACGCGTGAAATATCGGAATGGTTGCGGCAGCTTTACTTCATACTGACTAGCCAACTTGCCTAGGTCTTCGCTAGGTCGAAGAATTAATAGTTCTACTTTATTTAATGTATCACGTGTCTTATCGTTTACTTCATCGTAAAGCATATTGATGCGACTCATATTTGCAGCATCATAATCCAGTAAATCTAAAAATATAGAATCTAATAAAACACCAATAATTTGTGCGACAGGTGCAAACTCTCCTATCATGGTTTCGTCAGGAATAACTTCACCACCACGATAGCGTGTTGAAATAGCTAGAATCTTTTTTGCACCTAAATGCATGGTAGGCGATAGCGGTGCGATGGAACGTATCCCCCCATCACCATGCCAGCCATCATCCAGCTTGATGGCAGGAAATATTAATGGCAATGCAGTAGATGCCATTACATGTTCAACCGTAATTTCAGCACTTTCGCTGCGTCTTCTTGGTCTTTGCCAATGATCCTCAACGTGACCTTGGACCCAAGTGATGGCTTTGCCGGTTCCATAATTAGTGCTTGAAATACCCAAGACTTGCAAGAGACCGTTATCAATGTTCTCTTGAATACCAACTATTCTGTCGGTAGCTTTGGAGGCTAATTTTTTTTCTAAAAACTGACGTAGTGGATCACTATCTAGCAAACTGCGTTTTCGTGGGCCCATTCGACTGCCACCAAGGATAAAACTTAACCCCCAACGAAAAAAGTTTGAAAAGAAAAAACCACTGTCGGTATGAAACACTTTGTCAGTTGTTAATTCTTGCCATAGCTCTGCTAATTGATTTACAGCTTCGCTAAATGTTCCTTGGTACGCTGCGAGATGCGCTGCATTAACTGCGCCAGCTGAAACTCCCGTAATAATAGGCGGACGAAATTCATCATGTTTGCTGCAGATGTAACGCAACACGCCCACTTGATAGGCAGCACGTGCACCACCACCTGTCATAGCTAAGCCAAGGTCCGTATTAATGGAAGATGTCATGTTTTTTGACGGTCTAAGTAAACCTATAAATTAGTTTAGGGACTCGTAAATATAGAGTAGAGTATTATTTATTACTTTAGGTGACAGGATTTTTATGCAATTGCTTTCAAAAATTCTAGTGGTGTCGATATTTTATCGACATGTTCGGGCATTGCCTAGTCATCAGTCTAATCAACGTACCCATCTATATTTTAAACGGCTCTAACATAAAGGGACAGTTGAACAATTTGAACGACATTGACCCCCAAGAAACGCGAGAATGGTTGGATTCTCTTCGCTCAGTCATAGAGCATGATGGTGAAGATCGTGCCCATTTCATCATTGAGCAACTTATTACGGATGCTCGACTGGCAGGAATAAATCTACCCTATAGGAACACAACTGCATATGTAAATTCTATTCCTGTAGATGAAGAAGATCGATTGCCAGGTGATCCTAAAATGGAACATCGGGTTCGTTCTCTTGAACGTTGGAACGCGTTGGCTACCGTCATAAGAGCCAATAAAAAATTTCCAGAATTGGGTGGACATATTTCTACCTATGCTTCTTCAGCCACGCTCATGAGTATTGGGTTTAATCATTTCTTTCGTCCCGCTAAAGAAGGATTTGCCGGTGACTGTGTTTATTTTCAGGGTCATGCGGCGCCAGGTGTTTATGCGCGTGCTTTTTTGGAAGGAAGACTAAGTGAGGAGCAATTATTAAACTATCGCCGTGAAGTTGAAGGTAATGGTTTATCTTCTTATCCTCACCCATGGTTGATGAAGGACTTTTGGCAGTTTCCAACTGTATCAATGGGATTAGCTGGAATTATGGGAATCTACCAAGCTCGTTTTATGGAATACCTGCATGATCGTGACATTATTGATAAGAGTAATCGTAAGGTATGGGTATTTACCGGTGATGGTGAAATGGATGAGCCAGAATCATTAGGGGCCATATCTTTAGCAGCACGTGAAGAACTAGATAATTTAATTTTTGTAATTAATTGTAATTTGCAACGCTTAGATGGCCCGGTGAGGGGCAACGGTAAGATTATTCAAGAGCTTGAGGGTGTCTTTCGCGGTGCAGGTTGGAATGTCATCAAGGTGGTCTGGGGTGGAAATTGGGACCCTTTGTTAGCCAAAGACAAAGATGGTTTTT
>CAZVPJ010000221.1:0-2360 GCA_964629035.1 uncultured Thiotrichales bacterium
TACAAACGTAATACAACAAAGTTGTATTTGTGCGACAGATTGCCTGCTCATGTGATCCAAGTCAACTAAATTACGTTGTTTTTTTGCAACATAATGATGATTAATTTTAGTGTATTCAGCTAATTAATCGAATTTCTTGATATATACAATGAAAAATCAAGCAAGATCAGTACAAGGTATTTTGTTGTAAAAACACAACGTTTTACAGGACTGATTTACTAAGCTATTGAAAGTACTAAAGAATTATAATTATGGCCGATAACAAAAGGTTATTTTGGTCCATGATTAAGGTTGTTGTGTTAAACAACATAGATTAATCATAATAGATTAATCATAGGCGTTTCGGTGGGTGAAAATACTACATTGATTAGAGTTGCATGATTATAGTTTGAAAATAATCGCGCCTCCATTGAGCTAAGCTACTCAGTATTAAAGCTTTTATCGGTGTATTTTACGAATTGATCTGGTGATGTGCTATTCCCACAAATACAGCCTATATAGTCCTACGATAAATTTAGTTACCTTTAATCAATTTATAAGGACAACTTGGATGTCTATTAATTTACTCGTAGCGCTGTTTATACTCATTATCGGTGCAGCAGCCCTTATTTGGCATTAGAGCTGAATCTAAGATGTGTGAGGGAGCAAGAGCCAGTGTATAAATCAGGCTCGCCTGTTTCTTCTATTTTACAAAATACTTATTGTTGATACTGGCCTGGGGGTACAAAGTTAAGTTTTTCTTCTGGTTGATATTCACGGTCAAAAACAAGTTCTATTGACACTTCACCACTTTTTTCTAACGCTTTAATTTGTTTTAGCTCAGGTAGTGCATGAGCGATGTAAGCACAACTTGCTGCAGCCACTACTTCTTGATCATTCAAGGTAGCAGATATTAGATTTCCAGCCACGAATTCTATGCGCTGCTCTAGACTTGGATTAGAAACATGTTTGTTGCCTAGCGTTAAGCCCTGACTTAGCTTTTGTTCCATTAACGACAGAGATTGTTTTTGCGCTTCTGAAAGCACTTTGGTTCGATCGTATTCAAGCATAGGTGACCCATTAACTAGCACAACCAATAAGGTAGAAGCGTTGGCATTCATATTCGGTCCATTAATAATTTAAAAGCGTTTTGCAAAGTGTAGTGATAACTTATAAGGCTTTCTTTAAAGTTCGAATTTGTTCGATGCGTTGATTAATGATCGGATTTTGAGGTTCAAGTGAAAGTGCCTGCCCGTATAAAAATAACGCAATATTGTAATTTTTGCTTTGTACTTGTAATTCTGCCCAATCCGCATAATGTTTTTTTATTGTCATTAAACCACTTAAAGCCTGTTGGTTTTGAGGCGATGATCTGAGCACTTCCTGGTAGATCGTTTGAACTTCTTGATAAGTTTTGTAATTACGTTTATTTGTACCAATCTCTACATTTATTTGCTGCATCTTTTCATTTGCAGAAGCCAGCAAGCTTTGGATTTCTTCTTGGTCAAATTTTGCTTGTAATTCAACTTGACTAATATCACTTTCGGCATCGCCGCGGGTTTTATCTTCATTACTAGTACGGTCTTTGTCCACCATGCCGGCTGCTTGTAATTGAGCAATGGTTTGTAGTTTAGTGATTGCAAAAGTATTACTCGGGTCAATACCTAATGCTTTATTATAAAAGTTTTTAGCTCGATTTAGTTCATTTCCTTTAAGGTAATGATTTCCCCAGCTTACGTATTTGTCGTGTACATTTTGGATGCCGGCAATAGCTTCTTTGTTATCAGGATATTTAGCGAGAATTTTTTGATAGGTTTCAAGTGCATTATCGCCATCAGGTGTGGACAACTGTTTATTATCAAATTGTAATTTTGCTGCTAGTAACAAATCTGATACTTCTGTACTTAATTGTGTTTCAGTTTCTTTTTCTGTGGAAAGTTTTGTCTGTTCTGATGCTTGTGCTGGATCAGTTACTCTTTTTATAGCTACCTCTTCTAATACCCCTTTACTTGCTTTAGCAGCCTTAGTTACGTCATGAGTGCTCTTGGCAGCAAGTGATTCAGGAATTTGTGAGACGAGCTCTGGTTCGGCTGATGCGTCAATTTTGTTGACTTTTTCTGAGGGACTAATTGCTGCAATACTTGGAGTATTCTCGCGCAGATTTTGATCTTTAATTTCAATTATTGCTTCTTTGGAATTTTTGACTGGTAGATCTACTGCCTCAGTTTTTGTGCTGGACTCTACGCTTAAATCTTGTTCACCAAGTTTGGAAGTATTAGGTTCATTTCCAGGTGTGGTTTGATTCACAGCGATTTGCTCTGATTGATCTCTTTGATTGGGATCAGGTTTGGTCTGAAAGGCAGTAAATGAAATAAAACTTA
>CAZVPJ010000222.1:0-2355 GCA_964629035.1 uncultured Thiotrichales bacterium
TTAAAGCCGAATCTACTGCGGTAAGTGTGCGATATGTATCTTCAGAAAAATCAGCGTGCCCTGGCGTGTCCAGCAAATTAACAATGCAATCTTTATAATCAAATTGCATAACGGAACTGGTAATTGAAATACCACGCTGCTTTTCCATTTCCATCCAGTCAGATGTTGCATGACGCGCAGCTTTTCGACCTTTAACTGAACCCGCTAATTGGATCGCCCCACTAAATAGCAGCAGTTTCTCCGTGATGGTAGTTTTACCCGCATCCGGATGTGAAATTATTGCAAACGTTCTCCTGCGCCCGGTTTCATTTACATGTAGGCTATCTACCATCTATAAAATCTCTTATGTGTACATACATATGTATAAGCATTGATACACTAATGATAGATTATTTATGGCGTTAAGCTAACACCCCATCTAGACTGAAATAAAAATAATTTTATTAAATCAGACCACACCATACGCTAACATCGCATCCGCGACTTTCTTAAATCCTGCAATATTTGCGCCCTTTACGTAGTTAACATACTCATTATTGTTGTTTGAACCATGCTCGACACATTTACTATGAATATCTTCCATAATTTCAATCAACTGCGCTTCTAAACGTTCGTTATCCCAGCTAATACGCCCCGAATTTTGGCTCATCTCCAACCCTGAAACAGCCACTCCCCCAGCATTAGCCGCTTTGCCAGGCCCATACATAATTTTAGCATCGTGAAAAACCTCTACTCCTTCTAGGGTTGTTGGCATATTTGCACCTTCTGCTACTGCAATTACACCATTTTTTACCAAGCTTTTAGCTGCATCTTCATCCAGTTCATTTTGTGTTGCACATGGTAGGGCAACATCACAAGGCGTATCCCATGGATTTTTATCTTCAAAAAATTCAGCAGATTTAAATTCATTTACATATTCCGATATACGTCCCCTATGAAGTGTTTTATGTCTTTTAATCCAATTGATTTTTTCAAGAGAAATACCATCAGGATCATAAATAAAGCCTCCGCTATCAGACAAGGTAAGCACCTTGCCACCTAATTGCACAATTTTTTCAGCAGCGTGTGTGGCGACATTTCCAGAACCAGATATTACAGCTGTTTTACCCTCCAGTTTCTCATCTTGGTGCTGTAACATGCTGCTTAAAAAATAAACTGCACCATAGCCCGTTGCTTCTGGACGCATTTCACTGCCCCCATACTCAAGACCTTTACCTGTCAGAACACCCTCCCAACGATTAGTAATACGTTTATATTGACCAAACATATATCCAATCTCTCTAGCACCAACACCAATATCACCCGCAGGTACATCAATATCCGGCCCAACGTGCCGATAAAGCTCGGTCATAAATGATTGGCAAAATCGCATGACCTCACTATCAGACTTGCCCTTGGGGTTAAAGTTAGCCCCACCCTTTCCACCACCTAAAGGTAACCCCGTAAGTGAATTTTTAAAAGTCTGTTCAAATGCAAGAAACTTTAAAACACTTTCATTCACGGTAGGATGGAAACGAAGTCCACCTTTATATGGACCTATGGCGTTGTTATTTTGAACTCTCCAACCTCGTTGTACCCGAATAGAGTGGTTGTCGTCTTCCCAACAAACACGAAATGACATAACGCGATCAGGTTCTGCTATTCGACGAAGAATTTGTGCTTGATGGTATTCAACTTTATCGTCAATATATTCAAACACATCTTGAGCCACCTCTTGCACAGCCTGAATAAACTCAGTCTGCCCTGGATTGCGTTTTGAAACGCCAAGCATAAATTTATTAAAATCAACATGATCTGTCATAACATCCACCTGTAATTAGTTCTAAGTATTTTTATTCAAGCCACAGTGAGATTACTTTGGCCGGAATAAGTTCGTGCTTATTAATTTATATTTTCAGTGTACTTAATGAACTAATGGCTTACTAGTACTTAATGAACTAATGGCTTACTAGTACTTAATGAACTAATGGCTTACCTAAATGACAAAATTTCTTTTTTATAGAGATTTGGCAAGGATAACCGCATCCTCTCGCCCAACTTTCGCTGGATAATAGTCTTTTCGCGTACCTATTTCATTAAACCCTTCCGAAAAGTAAAGTGAAAGAGCTTGCAAATTAGTTAGACGAACCTCAAGAAAAACAGAATCGACTTTGCGTGCTTTTGCTATTAGTTGTAACTCTTTTAAAAATCGTCTACCAATGCCCTGGCTTTGAAGTTTAGGATCTACACATATATTAAGAATATGACACTCTTGGACGGCTAGTGACATTACAGCATAACCTACAATGTCACGATCTATTTCTATTACCCATGATGAGTAACCGAATCGCATACAATCATAAAAAATACCTTCCG
>CAZVPJ010000223.1:0-2318 GCA_964629035.1 uncultured Thiotrichales bacterium
GTGGTCTGGGGTGGAAATTGGGACCCTTTGTTAGCCAAAGACAAAGATGGTTTTTTGCGAAAACGTATGGAAGAAGCGTTGGATGGTGATTACCAAAATTATCGTGCGAAAGGTGGTGCTTATGTACGTGAACACTTCTTCGGAAAATATCCGGAACTAGAAAAGATAATCGAAAACATGACCGATGATGATATCTGGCGGTTAAATCGAGGGGGCCATGATCAACAAAAGGTTTATGCAGCCTACGCAGCGGCAATGAAACACACTGGCCAGCCGACAGTAATTTTAGCTAAAACAGTTAAAGGTTACGGGCTTGGTAAAAGTGGCGAAAGCATGAACATTGCACACCAATTAAAGAAGCCTACAAAAGATTCGTTGCAAGCTTTTCGTGATCGCTATCGTATTCCTATCAGTGATGAAGAACTAGAGGAGGTGCCTTTTTATAAGCCACCTGAAAATAGTCCAGAAATGCTTTATATGAAGCAATTACGTGAAGAGTTGCAAGGTGAGTTACCAAAACGAAATCAGAGTGAAATAAATTTAAAAATTCCACCCATTGATATTTTTAAAGACCTTATTAAAGGCAGTGATGGTCGAGAAAACTCAACCACAATGGCATTCGTAAGAATCCTGATTGCTTTGACACGTGATAAGGCGATTGCAAAGTATGTTGTGCCTATTGTTCCTGACGAAGCACGCACATTTGGCATGGAAGGATTATTCAGAAGTCTAGGAATCTATGCACATAAGGGTCAATTGTATGATCCGGTAGATGCTGATCAAGTGATGTATTACCGTGAAGATCAAGCCGGGCAAATTCTGGAAGAAGGTATTAATGAAGCGGGTGCAATGTCTTCCTGGATTGCTGCAGCAACATCCTATAGTAATCATGATGTACCCATGATTCCGTTTTACATTTATTACTCAATGTTTGGTTTTCAGCGTATTGGAGACTTAGCCTGGGCCGCAGGGGATAGCCGTGCACGGGGTTTTTTAATCGGTGGTACAGCAGGTAGAACAACATTAGCAGGCGAAGGGTTACAACATCAAGATGGCCATAGCCATTTATTGGCTTCAACCATTCCTAATTGTCGTGCTTTTGATCCCGCATATGCCTATGAGCTTGCAGTGATTGTTCATCATGGACTCCAAACCATGTTTGTGAATAAGGAGGACTATTATTATTACATTACGGTAATGAATGAAAACTATGCTCAACCTGCAATGCCCGAGGGATGTGAAGATGGAATTATTAATGGAATGTATCGGCTGCAGTCAACTACGTTAGCTTCACAAGCTGACCAACAATCAAGTCCACATACTACATCACAACATGTGCAACTTCTTGGTAGTGGGGCAATTTTACGCGAAGTGATTGCAGCGGCTGAAATACTTCAGCGTGACTATTCCATCACTGCTGACATTTGGAGTGTTACCAGTTTTAATCGATTACGGCGTGATGGCATGGAAAAACAGCGATGGAACATGTTGCACCCTGACGCTAAACCAAAAATATCTTATGTTGAACAATGCATGGTTGATGCAAAAGGCCCTGTAATAGCGGCCTCAGATTATATGAAAATATACGCGGATCAAATTCGTCCGTATATAAAATCAAATTACACTGTTTTAGGCACCGATGGTTTCGGACGAAGCGATACACGTAAGCAACTCCGCTATCATTTCGAAGTAAATGCACATTACATTGTGATTGCAGCCCTGTATAGCTTAGTAGAAGAGGGCACGCTTGAAAAATCAATTTTAATCAGTGCAATGCAAAACTTTGGCATTGATCCCGATAAATCTGACCCTGTCATTTCATAAAACATTAATTAGCGCGTATTGTGAGTGATGTAAAAACAATTTCGATTACTGACATTGCAGAGTTCGACTCTGTGGATGTAGTAGAAATACTCGTAAAAAAAGGTGATGAGGTAGTTATTGACCAGCCTCTGGTTACTATTGAGAGCGATAAAGCGATGATGGACTATCCTTCGCCCCTAGCAGGCGTAGTAGAAGAGGTCATTGTACAGGGAGGAAGTAAAATTGCAGAAGGTGATTCATTAATTACACTCAAGGAACTTTCAAGTTCGACAGACAGTAAATCTCAAACAAAAGAATCACCAAAAAAACTGTCTGAGTCATCACAAGCAAGTAGCAACCCTAATGAATCATCTGTGCCTGGCGATGATCAAGCGACTGTAACGAATGTTACTAAACAAGTCTCAACAAATAATGATCCAGTTCGGTCAAGTAATGACGCTAACGCTAGCTCATCTAGCTATATCAGTCCTGGCACACATAAATATGCACGTGAA
>CAZVPJ010000224.1:0-2249 GCA_964629035.1 uncultured Thiotrichales bacterium
AACCAAAACCTATGCGCGTAAGAAACATTTTCATCTGTTCTACAGTTGTATTTTGAGCTTCATCCAAAATAATAAAGGCGTCATTAAGCGTCCGCCCACGCATATAAGCTAGTGGAGCAATTTCTATTACATTTTTTTCAACCAGCTTACTGACTTTTTCAAAACCCATCATTTCATATAATGCATCGTACATAGGCCTAAGGTATGGATCGATTTTTTGAGCTAGATCACCTGGCAAAAAACCCAGTCGCTCACCTGCTTCTACTGCAGGCCTAACTAACACTAATTTGCGTATGTTATCTCGCTCTAACGCCTCTACCGCGCAAGCTACAGCCAAGTAGGTTTTACCAGTACCTGCAGGGCCAATACCGAACACCAAATCACGCTCCTCTATAGCACGTATGTATTTTTCTTGATTATCACCTCTTGGCTTAATAACACTTCTTTTTGTATGCACACTAGCACGATTAGGATTTTGCTTTAGGTCGGTGATACTCGCTAATTCTGACTCTTGAAGATAAAGATGAATATCAGATGACTCTAAAGTATTTTTTTTTGTAGCGTCATACATATCCTTGAGAACTTCGGCCGCGGCATTAACGACCTTTGCTTCTCCAATGATCGAAAAAGCATTTCCACGATTATTAATTTCCACACCTAACCTTTTCTCCATTAGGCTTAAGTGTTTATTTAATGGCCCACATAGATTAGCAAGTCTAGAATTTTCGGCTGGGTCAAGCACAACCTCTATAGAATAGTTTTCAGCAGACAATTATCAGAAAACCTTTATTGAATTGTTTCAAGATAAGTGCCACGTAAAGAGTTTGAAAAAACTTCTGTAATATTTAACCGCAAAAACTTACCTACTACCTTATCTTTAATATCATCAGGCACTCCAAAATTAACTACCCGATTATTTTCAGTCCTTCCAGCATATTCCTGATCTGACTTTTTAGATAAGCCTTCAACCAGAACAACTTGATCTGTACCTAGCATTTCTTCTGAATATCTAGTCGCCATGCTATTTATTAGTAATTGAAATCGTTTCAATCTGGCTTTTTTTACTTCAGGAGAAACATCGTCTTCAAGTGATGCTGCAGGCGTTCCTGGACGGCGACTATAAATAAAACTAAATGATTGATCGAATCCAATCTCTTCTACAAATTTCATTGTATCTTCAAAATCTTTATCGGATTCACCAGGAAACCCTACTATAAAGTCAGATGAGATACTGACATCAGGTCTTTGCTTACGTAATTTTTTAACAATTGATTTAAATTCTAATGCTGTATGACCACGCTTCATAGCTGCTAGCACGCGATCAGATCCACTTTGCACAGGCAAATGAACATGATTTACAAGCTCAGGTATTTCTCCATATGCATTAATTAAGTTATCTGAAAATTCAATAGGATGTGAACTGGTATAGCGTATCCTTTCAACCCCTTCCACTTTACTCACAAAATATATAAGTAATGAAAAATCTACAATATCATTATCTTTATCCAACCCTCGATATCCATTTACATTTTGCCCAAGCAATGTTATTTCTCGCACTCCTTGTTTTGCAAGTTCTTCAATTTCATTCATTACATCTACAAGTGGCCGACTAAATTCTTCACCTCTTGTGTACGGCACTACACAATATGTACAATACTTACTGCACCCCTCCATAATAGAAACAAAAGCAGTTGGGCCATCTGCTCTAGGCTTCGGCAAACTGTCAAATTTCTCTATTTCAGGGAACGTAATGTCCACCACAGCTTTGCGACTAGACTTTGCTTGATTAAATAGCTCTGGCAATCGATGAATAGTTTGCGGCCCAAATACGACATCCACTTGTTTTGCACGATCTGATAATGCTTCGCCTTCTTGGCTCGCTACACAACCACCAACCCCTATTAGCAAATTTGGATTAGCTTCTTTTAATTTTCTCCATTGACCTAATTGAGAAAATACTTTTTCTTGTGCTTTTTCGCGAATCGAGCAAGTATTTAAAAGCAATACATCGGCTTCAGATGGATCCTGAGTAGTCTCCATACCACAATCATGATGAAGCACATCCAGCATTTTCTCTGAATCATACTCATTCATCTGACAACCTTGTGTCTTGATATATACTTTATTCATTTCTAGCGTATCTGATTAATAGGCATTCTTATGTACAAAACCCTTAAAAAGGGTAAGAAAAAGAATTTTCAAATCTAGCCATAAAGACCAATTCTCAATATAGTATATATCGTATTCAA
>CAZVPJ010000225.1:0-2233 GCA_964629035.1 uncultured Thiotrichales bacterium
ACACCACAATAATCATCACTGCTACTATAAAAGGGTTAGGCAGCGGCACAGATTTGACAGTAGCCACCACTACATTTGATTCAGGCGATTTATA
Source organism: uncultured Thiotrichales bacterium (assembly GCA_964629035.1). GTDB lineage: Bacteria > Pseudomonadota > Gammaproteobacteria > UBA4575 > UBA4575 > JABDMD01. Next base: position 95 of record CAZVPJ010000225.1, read on the forward strand.
TGGATCCTCACTCATCATTATTTCCTATCAATTATTACAACTATATCAATCGAGTCTGACGCTATTTATTACTATCGATTTGTTTCTATTGATTTATTTACGCTCACTTCCCGATCAACATGATAAGGGCATAACTAAAAATGCCGTAATAATTTAAAAGGGTCTGACCCCTTTTACGTACCATACTTATAGTTAACGGGACACAATCTTATTGGTTTACAAGCAAATAGAAATATAGAGGTTATACAGTTGTAAATAGTTGAAAGCTGCTTAACAAGGCAAAGAAACAACAGAGAAAGCGGATCCTACTGCATTTGCTGCACCATTTATTACCCCAGTTGATACTCTAGCCCTATTAAAACTTATGTCACATAAGATTAAAAATAGTATCCCCAAGTATACAAGGTAACCAAAACCAATATAGTCATTATATATAATCGTCATCAGCCAATTTTGTTGGAAGATATAAAAATAAGAACAAATAACTGTAGAGATAACTAATAAAATTGCAGGCAAATATAGATGGGTAGTTGCCTCTTTTCTCATAAATGAAACAATAAGTAATAATGCAAATATAATTGCATTACTTCCTGAAAATATTCTTATATCCTTCTTTAACTCATTAGCCACTTCCATATACTTAGTTTTCATAAAGTCCTGCAAAGAAGTGCTTGCTGCTTCCAATGAAACTAGGTTCAACTGAAACTTATTTTTGATATAAGCGGCATATTTATTTCTACATTCGCAACTTAAATCACGCATCTCTGCGATGATGTCTGCGATTTTTTCATTCGCATTGTTCTTTAATTGAGATTTAATATTCTCAATCTGAGCTTGATTCTTTTCTAGAAGTTTTTCAGCATACTTAGCTAAGGTACTATCACTATTTTCAACAATATTAGTAGCACCTTCTATAAAGTTATTAGTTTTCTGCTGAACTTTACTCTTTATAAACTCCTTACCAATCTCTTCCACATACTCGGGAGTTTGATAAGTGAAGTAAAACACCGTACCAAATAGAATAACTCCTATCAGACTAATTATTCTTAGCAGTATCTTCATTTATTTAAAAGTTTCCAACCATTATTAAATTCGAGTCTGACCCTATTTATTCACTGAGAAGATATGAACTTCTGAAATTTATAACCTAAATCAGTTAAAATATAATCTTGGTCACGAGATTCTATTAACCCCTTGCCAACTTCTAATTCTTCCACCATTGTATAAAACAATCTTGCATCACCTGAAAAGTATTGAGTTGATATTTCCTGAATTAACTTTTCCCATGGCTCTTTTGATTGATTACAATTTATTTCAATTGACTTAATCAGACCCAAATGCATAACAGTAAATTGATTTAAATAATTATAAAATAACTTTTGATAATCAGATTCAATCGTTTCACGTGCAGAACTTTTTATCGAATTCAACAAAGCTTCTATTTTTTCAGCTTGGTGTGTGCGAATTGCCTGTTGAGATGCCTCCATTACTGCCGATAAGAACACTTCATTCGAAGCCAATTCAGAATCTGTCATCACTCCTTTATCAATAAGGTCATTTATTGCATCTGTAACTTGAATTGCCCATTTTTTTCTTCGCTTGTCCAACGGTGACTCGACTATTAACGAAAACACTTCTGCAACACCTGGTATACCGTTTACAGCACCTATTGCTGATACTGCAAACTGTGTGGTCCTATAAATTTTATCAGTTACTGGCTCTACTGCAGGGTCAACTAAGTCTTTTTCAATCTTGTCACTCATAAATTATTAAATCCTACTGTTAACCCCATTATTTGCTTAGTGAGCTAATAGAAAAGACTGCCGACAAATGAACACGGAAGTTCATTTGAGAAGCGGACACCTGGATGGTGTCTCGCGCCGACGGCAAAGTCTTTCTGTTTAGCGAGTGTGCCGCAAGGTAAGTAAATTTGGGGGTCCTTTCTTTTGGTTACCCTAGTCTTACTAATTAAGGCTTTGGACAAGCAAAGAAAATGAACAATAAATACTCAGAAGTTATAATTACTAAACTGAACGTTCACTTCTTGCCAAAAATGAAAACAACAACCCAATAAAACAACCTACGCCTCCAAAATCCCCTCTTCCCCTTCCGTCCTACCAATTATCACTGCTCCACAAG
>CAZVPJ010000226.1:0-2223 GCA_964629035.1 uncultured Thiotrichales bacterium
TCGCAAAGCTTATCAATTAAGTCCTTATAGAAGAGAGAGTTGCTCTTCATCCACCTCATCGAGTCGTGTCAATTTTGACACCGAAACCCCCAGTAAACGCACTTGCCTACCTTCTACTCCAACCTTATCAAGTAACTCTGGCAGAACACTCGTGATATCTTCGAGTTTATCCATCTTGCTTGGCAGTGTTACCGAACGTGTGAGCTGAACAAAATTATTGAATTTGACCTTTATTGTTATCGTACGTGCAGCCATACGTTTAGCACTTAAATCATTCCAAACTTCTTCAGCAAGTTTTTTCAATCGATTCAGCATCTCTGCTTCATCCCCCAGATCCTCATTATAGGTTTTCTCGGAACCAATCGATTTCCGTTGCCGATCGCTCATGACTTTTCGATGATCAATACCGCGAGCCGCATGGTAGTAATAGTCACTCACCTTGCCAAAAATCGGTTTAAGTTCTTCAAGATCCCATGCAAGCAGATCTTCGCCGTTATACACGCCTAAATTTTTCATTTTTTCTTCCGTAGCGGGGCCAATGCCATGGAATTTTCCAATCGGTAAATGCTTCACAAAATCTGGGCCTTGTTTTTCAGTAATTAGCGTCAATCCATCCGGCTTTTCCAGATCAGAAGCTATTTTTGCTAGAAACTTGTTATACGAGATTCCTGCTGAAGCGGTAAGTCCAGTCACGTCCTTAATTTCATTTTTAATCGCTTTGGCCACAAGGGTGGGTGAACCAAAACTTCGTTTGCTTTGCGTAACATCCAGATAGGCTTCATCCAATGATAATGGCTCAACTAAGTCAGTGTAACTAAACATGATGTTACGTATTTGTTGAGAAATTTGCTGATATAACTCAAAACGTGGTCGCACAAACAAAGCATGTGGGCACAAGCGTTTTGCATGCGCACATGGCATGGCTGAGTGAATTCCGAATTTACGTGCTTCGTAGCTGCAAGTCGCCACCACGCCCCTTTTTTCAGGATCACCACCCACAACCACAGGTTTATTACGGTATTGAGGGAAATCCCTTTGCTCTACCGAAGCATAAAAAGCATCCATATCAATATGTATGATCGCTTGCATGACGTTCTTATATCAAATCTCTCTAAATGATCTACAAATATATTGTTTACAAAGGCTTTGATGAATGAAAACAATCTATTCTTATTGTCAAATCTCTACCCAATCATCATAAATATGATTTAGAATTTACCTATACACTTTATCCAACATAAGATACTTACTAATATGCACTAGGTTCATCGTAAATCTAGTCAATACCATAACGAGGTTATCACCATGGCAGCTATACCTGAAAAAATTCTTTGGCCCATCGTTGGCGTTTTAATCTTTGGCATCATCATAGGTTTTTATATCGACGACCGAAGAAGATTGATGCAGGAAGGCGGCGACGCTAAAGAACATGCCGGTGACGCAGCAGAAAATAAACAAGCCAACAATGAACACGCAGGAAAAACAGCAGACAACAAACCTACAACAAGCACTAATAAACCTACTGCCACAAAAAGTAGTAGCACCTCAACCACCACTGGTGATTCATCTAAGACCCAGCAAACCGAAAGTGCAACCTCAATGGATATCAATGAATACCTAGCTCAATCAAGTAATGAGCGTGATGCCGAACTCATCGCAAACGCGGCAAGCCATAAAGGTTTTAACGGTGGTATTGATCAATACCTTAGTGGTGCTGAACCCAAAGCACCTAAAACCACCCAAGCCAATAGCACCGCGCAGCAAACCGGCAATAATCAAGCCAATGGTGCGACTTCCATGAGTATGGATGAGTACCACGCTAAAACCAGTGGCTCATCGGCTAGCACTTCACAAAACGCTAGCCATTCTAGTGCGGGTGCATACCACGGTGATTTGGATGGCTACCTAGCTAAATATGGAAGTGGAAATCAAACCCCTATTCAGAAACAAAGCAATAAACCCTTTAATGGGAAAGAGCACACAGGTTTTCATGGCTCATATGAGGACTATGCTAAAAAGTATAACTAGGACATAGAACATAGAAATAGAACACACGTTTACTATTTCTCAAGCAAAAAAAACGCCGCTTTTAAAGCGGCGTTTTACATGCTTACTATCTAGCGTATTTCATTTTTATGTTTACGGGTTAGGTTTATTAATCCAGAATCGATCAAACAAAGAGCCGGTTTGATAAATCCCTTGAACGTTTGGTAGATTAATACC
>CAZVPJ010000227.1:0-2219 GCA_964629035.1 uncultured Thiotrichales bacterium
CCAAGATCTGGATGCATTTTAAGTTTTTGCATCATGGTGCGATAGCTCGAGCGTATCACTTCTTTTGGAGCGTCAGCCTGCACGTGGAGAATTTGATAGTAATTTCGATGTTGCGACATATAGTAAGAAAATTATAATTTTTAATGCATAGAGCTTTGTATCATTATCGGCGCATTGCTTTGATGCTTTAGTCGATATGAGTGTTATTTGTTTAAAGATAAGCTATATAAAACAGGCAGTTATATGCCACTACAATTTTTGAGTGCATGCATTGTGATTGCTTACTTGAGCATAACTATTTGAATTTGTGAACTCACAACGATTGTGGGCGCAAAAAGGATGATGAACTCCATAGACGCAAATGAGTCTTAAGAGTACATTGAGTATATTAATATTGACGTTTCCTGGTAGATATTTTCTGGCAAATGAGAAAACTTTTTACATACCTATTTATAGTGTTTTTCTCGCTTGGCTCTGTACAAGCAGGTGCACACTATTGTGTGAATATGGATGCACAAAAAGATACAACCAGTCAAAATTCAATCAATAAAGATTTAACTCGTGATGCAGCAGGTAGCATGTCGGGTGATCAAACCCCATGCCATTCGCATAGTGATGAGCCAACTAACGAAGAGACTTCAGATAATGCTTGTTGTGATAATTGTGAATCATGTGCAAGTGTTGTCGTTACATTTAACTCTTTAAATAATAACGATGGGCTGACATATACTGAGCAGTATAAGCAATATGGTTCATTCTTTATTCTTTCTAATCATATAAAAATTCCTACCCCGCCACCGAATAGCTAACTTCTTTCTAAAGTCGCAATGCGACTTTTATTTGTTCGTTTTAGAACTAAAGGAGTTTATAGGTGCAAATTACAATATTAATTTTATTGCTGTTTACATGTAGCACGGTTGTACAAGCAAGACCGGTGTCTTACCCAAAAGCATGGACAGCCAATACATTTAATGACGGTGATCGTCATATCTTTAATGCGCATTATTCGCCAACAGCATTTTATGCAATTGGTTATAACGCAGAGTATTGGCGCGAAGATAAATTTCAAATTCATGCAATACATATGAATAATTTGCTGAAGCGATGGAATGGTGAAGGGTCGCAAGCAAATTTTTATTTTCGAACCGGCATCGGCGCGGCGTACTCCGATGAAGATGAGTTTGATAGCCGCACCGAGTTAGTAACTTTTACAGGTGTTTCTCTCGACTGGGAGACTCGTAAATATTTCGTTTCTTATCAAAACCGGTATGTGGATGCTGGAAATATTGCCGATTCCTTCAATCAAAGATTCAAGATGGGATTCGCGCCTTATCTTGCAGATTACGGCAGTTTGCACACATGGTTAATGCTTGAGGCGCGTCATGCGCCTGAGGCAGATGATTCATTAGTGCTTACCCCGATTGTGCGTTTATTTAGTGGCCCAAATCTTCTTGAGGGTGGGGTGAGTGATGAGGGTGATGTGCAGTTTAATTTTATACATCGTTTTTAAATTTTAGGAGATTGTTATGAAGGCAATTTTAGTTAGTGTGTTATTTATGATTATGATAAATGTGAGCGTTGGTGCTGAAGAAGAGTCATTAGCTGAACCATCTGTATCAATAGGTACGATTGATCCTGGAGGCGAGATTGTTTCGGTGGATGCGTTTGGCTTGGTGTGTGATTTTTGTGCCACTGCGATTGAAAAAGTCTTTATGCGTAAAGATGAAGTATCTGGATTAAACGTTAGTCTGGCAGAGTATAAAATTATAATTGCATTAAAAAACGGCAAAAATTTAGATGATGCGGAAATAGAAAGACTCATAACCGATTCTGGTTATAACGTTAAGAGTATTAATCGTTCTGTTGTGAGTAATCCATTATGAAAACAGTAACGACTGATAGTCATTTATTACCGTTTTTAAGTTTATTTACCAGTGTTGGAACGCTGGTGTGTTGTGCATTACCTGCTTTGTTGGTCACTATTGGAGCAGGTGCGGTGCTGGCGGGTTTAGTGTCTACGGTTCCGCAATTAGTAATGTTGTCGACGTACAAAGTTGAAGTATTTGTGCTGTCGGGTGTTCTGATATTTATAACGGGGCTGTATCAGTGGAGAGTGAGGCATGCTCCTTGCCCAGCTAATCCAAGACAAGCAGCAGCTTGCAGTAGAATGAGAAGCATAAACAAGTTTGTGTTTATGCTCTCGTTACTTTTATATAGCG
>CAZVPJ010000228.1:0-2198 GCA_964629035.1 uncultured Thiotrichales bacterium
TTCTAATCCTTTTAAATCTTGCTCACTGAGCTTTCCGGTGTCTCGCTTATCCATGCCAAAATGTTAGGCTGTACAGGCTTACTCGTCAACTAAAATTGTTAACAAAACATTAATGAATTACGTTTAATAGTTGCATTAAATTCGACCATAATTTCATGATAGAAGTAAGGGAATTCAAAAGTGATACTGAAAGTTTCTATTACTACGTATCTTAATTATTGTAAGGGTCCCATCAAAGCCATTTAGTCGTTCAATAAATGAGTGATTACGCCAGCAAAATGTTAGAATCAACAACCTATGACACCTGACTATGAAGAAATCCAAGATATCCTGTCGAATGTGCAGTCTCCTTACACAGCAGAAGATTGTCACGGCATGCTGTGCGCCATGCTGGTGGTGAATAATTCATTGCAATGTAAAAGATGGATGGATGAGATCTGTACGCAAAATGAAGAAGGTTCACCATTGGAGGGCGTTCAACATGACGCATTATGTGCTTTGTTTGAGCACACCAAACAAGAACTGAATGATACGTTATTAAATTTCACGCTGCTTATCCCCGAAGATAGCAACAGTTTGAACTCACGCGTCACCTCTCTAAAAAAATGGTGTGATGGTTTTTTGTTTGGATTGGCGTTAGCAGGCGTTAAAGATCTAAAACATGTTCCTGAAGATTCTATGGAAATTTTGCAAGACATCACCACGATATCTCAAGCTTCTGAAGACGAAGATGAGGAAGATGAGATGAACGAAGTGGCGTATATGGACATCGTAGAATATATTCGAATGGGTGTACTGCTCATAAATGAAGAAATGCAGCCGATAAATAGACATCAAACCATTCAATAATTAGTATTCAACTATTCACAATCTTTAATAACCCCGTTTGCATAAATCAGTTTGTATAAAATAGAACCTAAAGAGCTTGTAAAGCGTCGCAAAACATTGATGCGCATGGTCGGCAATGATGGTGTGGCCGTTATTCCATCCGCAGCATCCACCCCTAGAAATCGTGATGTTGATTTCATCTTCAGACAAGACAGTGATTTTCTTTATTTAACAGACTTTGATGAGCCAGATTCATTAGCCGTTATATTACCTGGAAATAAAAAAGGCCAATTTATCCTGTTTTGTCGTGAGCGTAACCCAGAACAAGAAATTTGGGACGGGCGCAGAGCAGGTCTTGAAGGGGTTAAAGAACACTATGGTGCAGATATCGCATATCCAATCGAAGCGCTCGATGAGATGATGCCAAAACTGTTTGCAGACCGTGAACGTTTCTTTTATCCCATGGGTCGAGATACGAACTTCGATCGCCGGGTAATAAGCTGGGTGAATCAATCGCGAGGATCTGCACGATCCTCGAAACACGTGCCGCATGAACTATTATCTTTAGATTACTTTGTGCATGACATGCGTCTATATAAGTCACGAAGTGAACTTACGCTTATGCGCCAAGCTGCCAAAGCGGCGATTGCGGGCCACACGCGCGCGATGCAAGCTTGTCAGCCAGGCATGTACGAATATGAAGTAGAAGCAGAGTTGCTATACGAATTTAGAAAAGCCGGTTGTGTAACCGCGTATCCTTCTATTGTAGGCGGTGGTGATAATGGTTGTATTTTACATTACATTGAAAACAATCAAGAGCTTAAAGATGGAGATCTCTTGTTAATCGATGCGGGTGCGGAGTATCAAGGCTATGCCAGCGACATCACGCGCACATTTCCTGTTAACGGAACCTTTTCACCTGTGCAACGTGAAGTATATGAATTAGTGCTTGAGTCTCAAATTGCTGCCATTAATAAAGTGAAGCCTGGAAATCATTGGAATGATCCGCATCACGAGGCTGTGAAAGTGTTGACGAAAGGGTTGGTTGAAATTGGTCTTCTAAAAGGCAAGCCTGCAAAGTTAATTAAAGATGAAGAATATCGACAGTTTTATATGCATCGTACCGGCCACTGGCTCGGGCTCGATGTGCATGATGTGGGCGACTATCGCTTTGATGAAGAATGGCGCTTGTTAGAGCCAGGCATGACCTTAACAGTTGAACCCGGTTTGTATATTTCAAAAGCCAGAGGTGTGCCTAAGAAGTTTTGGGATATCGGTATTCGCATTGAAGATGACGTGTTGGTGACGAAAGACGGTAGCCAAGTATTAACCGAAAAGTTGACGCGAGATCCTGATGAGATCGAAGCGCT
>CAZVPJ010000229.1:0-2179 GCA_964629035.1 uncultured Thiotrichales bacterium
CCCTGAACATTGGAATAATCTGGGGAGTGGTAATTGGCCTTACTTTAGCGATGGCCCACAATGTGTGGGCGGAGAAAGAAACGGCATCCGCTTTACCGCTTGAAGATCTTCGTACTTTTACGGATGTGTATGCGCGCATCAAACAAGATTATGTAACAAATGTTGATGATAGCGATTTATTAAAAAATGCCATTCGAGGCATGCTAGCAGGCTTAGATCCTCATTCATCTTATTTAGATGAAGAACAATTTCGTGAGCTGCAGATCGGAACCTCAGGTGAGTTTGGTGGTTTGGGTATAGAAGTTGGCATGGAAAATGGATTTGTAAAAGTCATTGCACCGATAGATGACACACCTGCAGATCGAGCAGGTGTTGAAGCAGGTGATCTTATTATCAAGTTAGACGATAAATCTGTAAAAGGTTTGACGTTGGAAGAAGCCGTTAAATTAATGCGCGGCAAGAAGGGTTCTGACATTGTACTAACCATAGTACGTGAAGGAGAAGATGCGCCACTTTCCTTGACCTTAACGCGCGATGTGATTCGTGTGCGTAGCGTCAGAAACCGTGTGCTTGAGCCAGGTTATGGCTATGTGCGTATTTCAAATTTCCAGTCTAAAACTACTCGTGGCTTGTTAGATGCATTGGCTAGCTTGAAAAAGAAAAATGAAGGCGATCTGAAAGGGTTGGTTTTAGATTTACGCAATAATCCCGGCGGTGTATTAACGGGAGCGGTGGGTGTATCAGATGTTTTTCTTAAAGATAATGAGTTAATTGTTTATACAGAAGGGCGGGTTGAAGATTCAGAACTAAAGTATTCTGCAAGTACAGGAGATTCATTAAAGGGTGCACCTCTAGTGGTATTAATTAACCAAGGTTCTGCATCAGCCTCAGAAATTGTTGCCGGCGCAATGCAAGACCATGAGCGAGCAACCATTTTAGGTACAACATCATTTGGTAAAGGCTCGGTACAAACAATATTACCATTGAATGACAGCACGGCCCTTAAGTTAACAACCGCAAGGTACTACACGCCACTGGGCAGATCGATTCAAAGTGAAGGAATTGTTCCAGATATCCTGTTAAAAATAGAAGGCACGCCTGATGAAGAAACCAGTGCACTCAGTATTATTTCGGAAGCAGATCTAGAAGGGCATCTTGAGAATGAGCATCAAGAAGCTAACAAAAAGGCTAGAGAGCCTAAGTCCGTTGTGATGATACCAAAACAAACTAAAGAAGATTCGACAGATTATGCTTTAGAAGAAGCAATAAAAGTGTTGAAAGGGATGACAGCTACACAGCAAGCTAAACTATAAAAACGCTAACACATACGTGCTTAAGTATTTTTTAAACAAACTAACCGTCGTGTTAGTGGGGCTGCTGAGTGTGGCTCCATTGCATATTTCTGCAGCTGAACCCGCTGTAATTGCCATTATTATTGATGATATTGGTAATAACTTAAAAGTCGGCAAGCAAGTGATTAACTCGAAGCTGCCAATTACCTGTTCCATTCTTCCAGCCCGCCCATTCTCTATTAAACTTGCACGGTTAGCGCATCAAAAGGGTAAAGAGGTAATGTTGCATTTACCTATGCAAGCTTCTAAATCAGAACAACTCGGTCATGGTGGGCTTAGGCTCGGCATGTCAAAAAATGAATTCACACGTACCGTAGATATCAGTATTGATGCGATACCACATGCTCAAGGCATCAATAATCATATGGGCAGCCTGTTAACCCGCACTCCCCAGTATATGGAATGGCTCATGCAGACCATTGCAAACCGTGACGAACATTTATTTTTTGTTGATAGTAAAACAACTGCTCAAACGGTTGCAGAAGATGCCGCGCAGAGTTATCACATTCCTAGTGTAAAGAGAGATGTATTTTTGGATTCTACGGCAAATAACAAAGTATTTGTAAAACAACAAATTAAGCAACTCGTAAAAATTGCAAAACAACAAGGCTATGCGTTAGCGATAGGACACCCTCATCAGGCAACTTTATCTGTCCTCGAAGAAGAACTTTTAAAACTCAATAATCAAGAAGTAGAAATAGTGTCGGTAAGTGAACTGATTACTACAGCACGCTCAGTAAGGCTTGCCCATTCAGAAAAGGCAAATTCAAATAAAGCGGTTTTTGATGAATCGACCTCAAATCAATCAAACCCAAATCAATCAAACC
>CAZVPJ010000230.1:0-2174 GCA_964629035.1 uncultured Thiotrichales bacterium
GCTTGCATATTTCTTTACCTTTTTTATAACCTGCCCAAACGCAATGTTTGTAGCAGCAATTCTTTAGATGTATTTAAAACTTCGATATTGGATTGATAACTACTTTTAGCCGACATCATATTTGTCATTTCTTCCATGACATTTACGTTAGACAAATAAATATAACCTTCTTCATTAGCCAATGGATTTCCAGGTTGATATTGCGCCACATTTTCCGCTTGGCTTTCCACTATTCCTACTGTGCGTAACCCTGCACTTGCAGACGCATTAAGACCTCCTAATTGCCCTTGCAACTCTGATGCAAAAATGGGTTGTTTAGACCGATATGCACCTTCTGGTGTACTGGCAATGGATTCTGAATTTGCCAAGTTACTTGCAACAGTGTTCAAACGTGTGTTTTGGGCACTTAATCCACTTGCCGAAATATCAAAAATACTAAATAAAGACATACTTATTCGCCCTTCAGATTATTAATCAAACCTTGAATTTTGTTATTCAACATTGTAAGACTTATCTGATAACGCACAGCGTTCTCAGCAAATTTACCTTTCTCAACATGACTGTCTACTGTGTTTCCATCTAATGATGCATGCTCAGGAACACGATATTTAGTATGCAATGAAAATGCATCGCTAGAACCACCTGAAATATGGTTGCCATGACTAGTAGTAATAGAAACAGGTTTTATTGAACCAACATTTTTATCGGCATTTAGAATAGACGCAAAGTCTAAATCTTTAGCTTTATAATTTGGTGTATCAGCATTGATGATATTTGATGCTAATATTTCTGCACGCTTTGATCTTGCTAAAACAGATTGCGCACTAATGCCAAAATGGTTATCTAATATGCTCAAAATTTAATTTATTAAGTTAACAATGTAATTAACATAGCAATTGCCGTGCCAATCTTAACCATCACCAAGAGCGCTATGATTAGTAAGATATTCTTATAAAAATAAATGTCATTCCGGCAAGTATTGCCGCCATACGGCAAAAATATCTCAGTAGAAGTATTTAATGGCAACCAAAACCTTAGATATTTTTAGGTATGTATTTTGCATTGTTAATCTATAAGTCGTAGATCATTACATTAAGTGAATGTAACTCATGACCAAAGGGATTTACTTAACATCAACTTATAAAAGATAATCAGCTATGCAAAAATATTTAATCATTGTTATTCTATTTCTAATACTTTCTAGCATGAGCACAGCGCATGCCAGTATTCAAAGCCATAAAAGTTTGCAAATGGCCGTTGAGAACTTTCTCGAAATAGAAACTAGAAACAGTCAAGACGCTGAGATTACAGTTCATCAATTTGATAGACGTCTTCGATTACATCAATGCTCTACTCCACTGGAAGCTTTCTGGCCGCTAGGAAATAAACGCATGGGAAGCACTACCGTAGGCATAAAGTGTAATGGCAACAAACCCTGGAAAATCTTCGTGGGTGCGCATATACATATATATAAGAGTGTATGGGTATCCAATACAGGCCTAAACCGTAACCAAGTGATTGATTTAACTTCAGTTAGTAAAGAAAAACGTGATATCACACGCTTACCAGGTGGGTATCTACTCGCGAATACGCCCATCGAAGGTATGCAGATTAAGCGAAATATACCGCCAAATCATGTACTTACAAATACGATGCTAGATTCACAGAAAATGGTCAAACGTGGAGGTAGAATAACAATTATATCCAAAGCAGGTGGAATAGAAGTGCGTGCGGTGGGCATAGCCTTAAGTGATGGAAGCAAAGGAGAACGAATTACAGTAAAAAACACGAGTTCCAAACGTGAAATTGAGGCCTATGTCTCAGGCAAGGACTTAGTTTTGGTAACTCTTTGACAGAAGTCACATAAAATTGAGTTATTGTATTAAAGTTAATATGAATCTGGCCGATAAGCAGCTTAGAGAATAAGAGATTAGAGATCATGACAGATAAAATAAACAACATAAGTAGCCCGATAAACGGTAATAACGTATCAAATACCTCTAAAGGTGCCAATAGCATCAATGATAGTGGAAATGGAACCGCCAATACCTCTAGCACGGGTAATGTAGACATTTCTTCTGCTCAAACCCTAGATAGGATTAGGGAGAGCTTGGCATCGGAGCCAGTAATTGATCGACAAAAAGTCGAAACCGTTAAGCAAGCGTTACAAGATG
>CAZVPJ010000231.1:0-2116 GCA_964629035.1 uncultured Thiotrichales bacterium
AAATTTGATACCAATAACTACACCTATAGTCTTGGTGTGGGTGGCGATATCATTAAAGATAAATTATATGCAGATTTAAATTTTAATTTGAACGATTTTGAGGCTAAAGACGACCCAATTAATAGAACAGATTTCAAAAACTCTAATGTTTATGGAAGTTTGGTTTGGAAAGCCTTGGCAGCGGATGGATTGTTGCCAGGCATAGACCTGCGTCTAACAGGCAGTTATAACGATATTGACGACAAAGTGAATGCATTAAATGATGATGATCAGTACCAGGTATTTATTAATGTAGATGTTAATTGGGCTATTCAAAAACCGTCTATTTATTAACTTACAAGGAATGTAAATGATGAATAACTTAAAAAAAAGCGATAATATTCATGAATAAAATATTCAAGCAAGGTTTATCTATATTTGTACTAATGTTGCTTTGTCAACAAAGTTTTTCAGCTATAGGTTTACTTAACGGCAGTGCTAATCGCACTCAAATTCAAGATGGAAGAAATTCGTCTGTCATTATTAATTGGACAGGTGATTCTTCGGATACAGGTTTTAACGTGCCCACCAATGTATCAGTATTTTCTAATTCGGGCACATTCACATTGCCAAATACTACCGTGCTTGGTGTGAATAATAGTCGAGTATCTACGAATGTAATATTGTCGCCCGCACAACCCGTTGCTCAGTTTTCCGTTCGAGAGAATTTACAAATTCCCCAGAGCATAATCTATGCAGCAAAAAAACAAGGTTCATTAGTGGTTCAATACACACGAACCTTTAATGATACATCAACTGCACTAGCACCAGGCACAGCTACCGTACAGTTTCAGATTGTGAGTGGTAGTAGGGGTGAGTTAAGTATCTCGCGTGTGGATTTACGATTTGACAATGATCAAGTCGTGCGTGTGATTCCTATTGGTGAAAAAATTTCAGCAGTAGCAGACATCAATTATAACGGTGTAGGTCTATTTGACCTTGCTTGGGAAATCGCAACGCCCGCGAGTACCCAAGGTGAAGCGTTCTTCACGACCTTGCATACGCAACGACGTTATTTAGGTGCAGGGCGTGAAGCTTATATTCAATCACCTTATCTTCCTACAGAAACAACAGGCACTTATCTAGTTCGTTTGAATATTCGTTCTCCAGAAACAGGTTTTGAACCGGTCGTAATACGCTATGTCGTCATAAAAAGTAATAAAGATATTGAACCGGTAGACGTGGGAAGAATTCAATTGTCTAAACCTTTGCCTAAGGCTGTGTTAAGTAAAGATACCAAATTCAATTGGCAAGCTATTGATGGCGCGAATGCATACCAGTTAGAAATTTATGAATACACCGAGGCAAATGAACATCCAGAGGCCGTACGATCATTAGAAGATGTTGAAGTGCAGTTAGATTGGAGTGAAGACCCTAAAGCACGATCTACAGGGATACTTGTGCATGGTGATAAAGATTCAGTAGGGCTTTCACCTATTTCTCGGCAACATTTGAGGCCGGGTTATAGTTATCGCTGGAGAGTTATCGCAATTGGCACTCAAGGACGAATCATAGCCACCAGTCCATTGCGCACCATACGCATACCACAGTAGTTCAATTATGGCTGATGATGATCTCCAGCTTCTAGAAGGCATCAAAAATCAACAACAGGCCTCGCTCGAGGCCTTTTATCGTAAATATGAGAACTCCGTCTATCGATTTGCATTAAGTAAATTGAACAATTCTTTTGATGCTTCCGACATAGTTAATGAAGTGATGATGGAAGTGTGGAAAAACGCACATCGATTTGAAGGGCGGTCAAAAGTATCGACATGGTTATTAGGTATTGCCCATCACAAAATCATCGATTTGTTTCGCAAACGGAAGAAAAATGAAGTAGACATAGATGAAGCCAATGATATTGCAGATGATTCATTTAATATGGAACAGGTTTTACAAGGTATAGAAAATAGTAAATTTATACAAAAGTGTTTAGAAAGATTAAAAGGAGATCATAAACAAGCTGTGCATTTATTATTTTTCAAAGATTATTCATATGATGAAATTGCTGAAGTAATTGATTGCCCAGTTGGAACAGTTAAATCAAGAATTCATCATGCAAAAGTATCATTAAAGA
>CAZVPJ010000232.1:0-2097 GCA_964629035.1 uncultured Thiotrichales bacterium
TTGTAACAAGAAAAGGTAAAAAAGAATACTTCACTAAATGGCCAGAAACCATTATTCGAATAGATGCTCTTCTTGAGAAGATTGAGGGTTCAACTAAATTTAAGGTTGTTAAGAACAATAAGAATAAAGAATTCAACTTTAGAAAGAAGTTTCCTGCGGAACATAGAACATCAGATGGTCATTTTGTTAGATCAAAAGCAGAGATGATTATTGATAATTGGTTATATAACAATGGCATTGTCCATGCCTATGAAAATCGTGTACCTATAGAAGAAGATATGTATTGTGACTTCTATATTCCCCAAGCACGTCTGTATATTGAATATTGGGGTTATGAAAATAAAGAAAAGTATTTGGAGAGGAAAAAAGAAAAAATAGCTTTATATGAAAAATATGGTCTAAGTTTACTTGAGCTAGAAGATAAAGATGTTCAAAATCTTGATGATGTTTTGCCTAAGCTTCTGCTTAAGTATGGTATAAAAAGTAACAGATAATGTAAGAAGTCAATCGAGTCTAAACCCATTGAGAGGTTTCTATTCTAATGGTTTTAATAATCCAACATGTTTAAAATGCATTTTGTATTGATCATCAATTGTATCCATATAAATCTTTTCTAATTCAATTATTGTATTCCAATAAAGAAAGATGGTCTCGTCCGCATAAAGTTTTTCTAACATTTCTCTAAAATTAATATCATTCTCACTTATTATATTGTTAGACTTCAAGCTCTTTACTGTTTTCTCCAATTCATGCTTCTGAAAAAGTTTAGGGCTTGTTAGTCCATCAATACTGTCTATATTTATATCTTTACCATGCACTAGTAAATTACGAAATGCGGAAGCACCTTCTAGATCTGTATATAATTTTTCACCAATAAAGTCTCTTATGCTTTTATCTAAGATGATTTTATGATGTTCTTTTAATTTTCCATAGCTCGCACTATTAAGTATTTTGCTCTTTTCCTCAATAATACGCTTATTTATTAACCTATCTTTATTTTGATCAAAATAATTATCGACACCATTTGTATTTATGAGTCGTTTCTCAGCAGTCTTATTATTCAAATCATACTTTATAAAAGTGAGATGAGTATCTAAATACTTTGTTAGAAAAGATTCAAAGTAATTAAACAGGGTTATATATATAAAATTATAAAATCCATTTTTTTCATAAGAATTCATGTCATCTCTACTTTTCCAAGATGATAGAATAAAATTTGATGAGTAAATATGAGATGGGACGCTCAAGGTGGATGTATAGATTGTACCTTTATGCATTTTAACTCTTCCCATAAACAGGCACTGAAGCACCCGTTACACCTTTCGCTTGCTCTGAACACAAGTGCAAAATCTCATTCGCTAAATCCGTGGTCGGCACCCAGTTACTGAAATTTGCATCCGGCATATCGTTTCTGTTTTGTTGGGTATCTACTGTGCCCGGAAGAATGCAGTTCACGTTTATATTATTTAGTTTATGTTCTGCTGCCAGGCTTTGGGTAAGGGTGACGACTGCGGCTTTGCTTACACAATAGGGTGCCATTTTGGCTTTACCTTCTACCGCTGCGCGTGCTGCAACGTTTACGATTTTGCCTTTTTTCTTTTCAAGCATGTGTGGCACTACTGCACGGCACATTAAGAACACACTTTTTGCATTTAGGTTGATCATGAAGTCCCAGTCACTTACTGGTGTGTCATGTACGGCAGGGCCCATTTTGAATCCTCCGGCTACATTGGTGAGGCAGTCTATTTTTCCAAAGCGTTCGATGATTTGTGCAACGCTTTGGTTAACTGAATTTACATCAGTTAAATCGGTTTTAAACAGGCCGACATTTTTGGCGTGTTTCCAACGCGGGTGGGTGAGTTTGTCAAAACTTATATCCACCAATGCAACATTTGCACCTGCACGAAAGAAGAGTTCCGCAACGGTGCTACCCAATGCACCGGCAGCACCTGTGACCACTACTACTTGGCTCTCAAAATTAAATCTATTCATTTTCTATTTATATTAAGTTTAGTATTTATAAAACCAATATTTATATGTTTAATATTTAATTGGTATTTAAGTTTATTTACGCCTGCTATGTATTCTAGCAAAAGA
>CAZVPJ010000233.1:0-2093 GCA_964629035.1 uncultured Thiotrichales bacterium
ATTGGCTTCCAACCCAAAACCTTCTCAGCACGATCACTTTCAAACTTTAACCTAGCTAGCGCAGAACTTAATCGATACCGTGCAAATGGTGATTGCTTGCCAATCAATCCTAATACTTTTTCTGACAATCCGCCAATTCCAAAAACAAATGCTCTAGGCAAGTAAATTACCTTACCTTTCTCACCTGAGGCTTTAATTACATCACGTTGCGTCCAGAGAGAAGGGTCTACAAGCTGAACAATTGTTCCTGACTCAACCTCTTTTTCTAGAGATAAATTAATTGCATGGACAACATCATCTATGTAAATCATTGGCAATGTTAATTTACCATCACCTAAAACTATCGATACACTTCCCGCTTTACGTCGCACAGCACCTGTCATAAGTGGAAGCTTTCCACCAAATATTTGGCCGGGCCTTAAGATAACCGAATCGACATAACCTGTCTTACTTGCTTCAACAACAAGCTTCTCAGCTTCGAGCTTACTCTTCGTATACGCTCCACGTTCATCTGATCTTGGCTCTAAAGATGCACTTTCATCCACAACTGTAGCCTGATCTGATCCAGCCCAATCTACTACCGACATTGAGCTTATATAAACAAGTTTTTTAACATTATGCTGTTGCATAGCCGCTAATACATTTTTAGTACCCTCAATGGTTCCACCCTGAAATGCATCCCAATCACCCGACATCGTTGCACCCACATGCACAACCGCAGAAGTATCTTTTACAGCCTCTGCTACAACAGCAGGGTTACCCAGATCACCCACAACATACTCTACATTACTATTTGCATTCGCATCTTTTGGAGGGCGCCTAACTAGAATACGAACCTGTTTATCTTCCTTCAACAATGAAGCTACTACTGCAGAACCCACACCACCATTACCTCCGGTAACCAGGATTGCGCCTTTTTTAGTTGTTGGATTTAATTCATTCCACGGTTTGTAATCCTTATCTGCCTGACGCGCTAAAGACTCCGTCCAATGCACTACTGTTTTTGCTTCTTGTATTGAAACCGGGAGAGGCTTGCCATTGTTAATAGACTCATAAAAGGCTGCAAGCAGGTTATGCAAACCCTGGTAGGGCTTGCGCTTTTTCATGATAAATGCGACAACATTTTTAGGAGTATCATACAAAGGTCGAGAAGAGTCCCGAATAGTATTAATGACCCTTTCTATCGCTTTTGGCGCTGGAGTAGTTCTTCTAAGCGCAGTAAACATATGAAACGAGTCCACACGTAGCACGCCTTTTGTACCTTGGATTAGCATCATGTTTTGCAATGGATTAATATTCCAACTCAAATGCATTTGACCCATACCCTTTTCACAATCAACAACAGCACGCCACTCATCATAGGCAAGCATATGATCCCCACCTAAACTCCGATATTTTCCTTCAACAGATTTTATCGGTCCAAGAAATTGCTGAATCATATAAAGCGCATGTACGCCGATATCACGAAAGGGGTAACCTGGCTCACGATAATGCGGAGGTAATTGGCCACCAGGATAAGATGGATAAACTGATGAGCGTATAATATCAACGGATACCACATCACCCACCGCACCATTTTTTACTAGCTCAATTGCTTTTAGTATCTCAGGATCATAGAGCAATGAATGATTAACTGTTGCAAGTTTGTTTGCGGCTTTAGCTGCCTTATCTATGGCCTCACATTCTTCGATACTAATTCCGAGCGGTTTTTCAACCAACACGTGCAAACCTTTATCAAGACAGTCAATCGCAATTTTTGCATGACTATCAGGAGGTGTAAGAATATGCGCAACCTCAACTCCATCTTGAATTGCAGCGTCAATACTTTGATAAAGCTTCCCACCATACTGGTTAATCGCTTCATTCGCTTTATCTTGGTCTAAGTCGATAAATCCAGCCAATTCTGCCTGGTCAATGTTTTCTAATGCCTTGGCATGATGCTCACTAATCCCGCCAGCACCTATCAATAATACGCGCACAGTTGCTCTCTCCTAAAGGATGCTTTTATTTGAAATTCTCAGAGAAATGTAACCTAATCTGATCGAGATTACTGGTAATTTTGCTCAAATTAACACTTTAAAGCGATGACTTGA
>CAZVPJ010000234.1:0-2087 GCA_964629035.1 uncultured Thiotrichales bacterium
CTTAAATCAAGTTCATGAGTCCATGCACTTCTCGGTTGCTGAATAAGCTGTACATATGCTTTGGCGACGTCCTTAGTGGACATCATTTTTGCTGGGTCAAGTGTATGCAACTCACGGCTTTTTGCAGTATCAAGAATTCCATCTAAAATCACATGTGCAATATGAATGCCTTGTTTTTGATATTCCCGTGCCAGTGATTGTGTTAAACCTCGCAATGCAAACTTAGCAGAAGCAAATGCTGAAAAATTTGCGCCGCCTCGAACACTACCTGTAGCACCAGAAACAATAATCGCACCTCTTCTTTTTTGAAGCATAACGGGAATTACGGTATGCAAGACATTTACTGCAGACAAGACCATTGACCTCCATGCCAGTTCAAAATCTTCAACCGATGTATCCAGAAAAGGCTTGATATGTAATTGCGCAGGATTATGTATTACAACACTTGGTTCGCCGTGCTCACGAATGATTTCATGCATAGTGTTATTCAACGAGGCGAAATCAGACACATCCACTTGTTTAAAAATAATATTATCTTGACTAGATACACTTCCTTCTCTAAGAGTAGTTCTATTTAACGCGACCACTCGATAACCTGATTCAGATAAGGTTGTAACTAAACTTTCCCCAAGACCCTCGCCTGCACCAACCACTAATGCTAATGAATTATCCATAAAACTTTAATCTGCACCAGCTTGCCAAACAATAATTTTCACAACCACATAAATAAAAACATGTAATAGAATGGCTAAAACGATGCCTACTGCAATGATTGGTACTAAATTCTCATCCGACATAGCGTCACGCTGATGATTTTCTTTACTTTGCACTCCCACAAAAGATGAAACCACACTTTTAAAGGCCTGCCATAGTGTTATTCTATTTGACATTTCTATCACACGATTGATTTTAAAATTATTTTTTAACTATTGGCTATTTTAATCTATTTATATACAAAGACTATATCTTTCGGCAGCTCATTTGACAGTAAATTAATTATGTATTGGATGATATAACTTAGAGCTTAAGCACCTATACTCTTAACTTCATAAAATCAGCAAAGTAATACCTTCACTGTCTTATCGTTAATTGATTGCCTTTGTGGGTAATAGTGAGATCACGCAAGAAAGACATGCCTAGTAATATTTCATCTGCTTGCATGTGCGGATTAATATCTGCTTTTATATCGTAGAGTTTAATTTCACCAATACTTACTTCGTCTAATATGGTTGCATAAACTGAAACAGTACCATTAGCCGTAGATACTCGCATCTCTGCACCTTTCATTAAACCTATTTTATTGGCTACGCGCTCCGGTACAGAAACATAACTAGCTCCTGTATCTACCAGAAAGGTCACTTCATTATTATTAATATGTCCGGTTGCAATGTAATGACCATATGAACTGCTATCCAACACCACTTCTTTTTCGCCACTATTCAAGATTTGCGTACTAATGTTTTGATTGGGATTACGCTTATTTTTTTCTAGCACTCCAAAAAACCAAATTAACATACCAAATATTAAAACCCAGGCAATAATGATCATGCCTTTGCCCAGTTGTTTGGATTGCCTGCTTAGGTTCTCTTTAGTTTGTTCTTTTGGCGGTTCGTAGTCCATTGATAAATATTAATCTAATTAGAAAAGAATTTGATGTGGCCTATCTGATATTTCTCAGTTTTGAAGTTTTTTTAATATATGAAAAGTGTTTGCATAAATCCGATTAAAAATGCAGTACTCGCACCAAACAAAAGAAGTCCTCCCATCGCTTCAAATGTGCTTAGTATTCTCCACCTTTCTGATAAGGTAATATCTCCATACCCTAGTGCAGTACAAGTAACTACAGAGAAATACAATGCTTTACTTAATTCATTAAATTCTCTTAGTTTTAAATATATAAAGGCCCATGCCCATGCTTCAATGGTATGTACCACTATAATCATAAAAACTGCAAAACCGAGCATGCTCATCGTGCCAAACTGTGTTTGCCAGAACTCTGAAGTTTCCGACACCCACTTTAGTAAATCGATCAATCCAACTAAACAAACAACATGAAACACGACAACCAAAATTATGATTATTGTTCC
>CAZVPJ010000235.1:0-2017 GCA_964629035.1 uncultured Thiotrichales bacterium
GTGGACTGCGCTTCCAGATTGATTATTTTTTAAATAAGTGCTCATACATTTTTCCCAAATAGTTCCTTATTTCAATACACTTCATAACTAATGTGTTGGTTTATAAAAGCTTGTAAAACGCAATATGTGTCTAAAAAGTACTCATCATATGGTTATTTACTCTTATGTACGTAATGTTATATTATAACAAATATAAGCTAGACTACAGAGTGAAATTTTTATTAATTTAAACTTTTAAATTGGATGAATAATGAACGGTCAAAGTAAGCTCCCTGTAACGGTCTTGTCAGGATTTCTCGGTGCAGGAAAAACTACAGTGCTAAGTCATATACTCAATAATCGAGAAGGTAAAAAAGTGGCTGTGATCGTAAATGATATGAGTGAAATAAATATTGATTCTTCGATATTAAAAAGTGAAGTAACGCTCAATCACAGCGAAGAAAAATTAGTTGAAATGAGTAATGGTTGTATCTGTTGTACATTGCGAGAGGATTTATTGATAGAAGTAAATAGATTATCTAAAGAAGGACGTTTTGATTATCTAGTAATTGAATCAACAGGTATCTCAGAACCTTTACCTGTGGCAGAAACGTTTACATTTGCAGACGAAGAGGGTGTGTCACTATCTGATATAGCGTCATTAGATACTATGGTTACAGTAGTGGACGCAGTGAATTTTTTGAAAGATTATGAAGAAGCGAAATCATTACGGGAGGCGGGCGAATCATTGGGTGATGAAGATGAACGTAATGTGTCAGATCTATTAGTGGATCAAGTTGAATTTGCTGATGTCATATTAATTAGCAAAACAGATCTAGTTGAAGCATCTGATGTGGAACGTCTAACAGCAATCTTAAAAACATTAAATACTAAGGCACGTGTAATACCCATTTTAAATGGACAAGTTATTGTAGATGATGTGCTAAATACTGGCTTATTTGATTTTGCACAAGCTCAACAATCACCTGGTTGGCTTAAAGAAATGCGTGGTGAACATGTTCCGGAAACAGAAGAGTATGGGATTGCAAGTTTTAGTTATGTTGCAAGACGCCCATTCCATCCTGATAAATTTTATAATTTTCTTCATAGCACCGATGGTTACGGTAAGCTAATTCGATCTAAGGGTTATTTTTGGTTAGCTACGAGACCAGAATCTGCCGGACAATGGAGCCAAGCAGGTGGTATAGCGCACTATGGGTTTGCTGGTATGTTTTGGAAGGCAGTGCCTAAAGACAATTGGCCGACAGATCAAGAATATATAGATTCCATATTAGAAAATTGGGTGGAGCCATTTGGTGATATGCGTCAAGAGCTAGTATTCATTGGTCAAGGCTTGGATAAAAATGCGATGACGAAGGAATTAGATAATTGTTTGTTAAGTGAAGAAGATCTACTTAAAGGAAAACAATACTGGGCAACGTTAAAAGATCCATTTCCAGTTTGGGAGAATAAATTATGAACATCACAGCACATGCACCTATAGATACACCAATAGATACACTAGTAGACGCGCAAGCTTATATTAAGTCGCGTAAATCAGCTCTGAGCGATCATCCTTCAATATTTTCTGAAATCTATCAAGAAGATGTAAATATTGCTATTTGGCAAAGAACGCTATCTACTGAGGTAGAAGCATGCGCTCAAAAAATTATTAATAATAATAGTTTCTATCAAAAAACATTTGTTACAACACCTGCAGAGACTATTTCAAATTTAATTGAGGCGGATAGTACGCTTCAAAACTCGCAAGTATTATGCCAAGACATCGCTGAACTTGTAGATATGTTTTGTCTTTTAAATGGACTTAATCAGGTTGGATTAAGATTTACAATGTTAGATCAAGCGATGTGTCCACGGTTTCATGTTGATAAGGTGCCATGTCGATTAGTATGTACGTATTATGGTGTGGCTACAGAGTGGTTGCCACATGATAAAGCTGATCGAAGCAAGCTGGGTAAAGGTAATAATGGCCTTGTTGATGAGGAATCAGGCATTTATCAAACTCAAAATGATATCA
>CAZVPJ010000236.1:0-1987 GCA_964629035.1 uncultured Thiotrichales bacterium
AAATATTGTTTTTTGGGTTTCGTTTGCGATCGCAGCGATTGGATTGATATTTAGCCTGGGCGGTATCGCAGTGGGCAAATCAAATTTGATCAAAACACTTGCATTATTAGCCCTTGTAGGCTTGGTAGGTATTTATGTAACGATTGTATTGATTGGTAATTTTAACTTACTTTAAAAAATACACTTATGATTTAACAAACTTATTAATTTTGTATCTGGATAGTAAACTAAATATAACAAAGCTCTGATTTTAGATATTACCCCCCAGTTCACTCGCCCACTTTATGGATTGAAGATACGCTTTTTGATATAAAGAGTGATCAATGATGTTCATGAGCTCATCCCAGTTCGCTTGCTCATATAATTTAATATTCCTCAAAATCTCGCCCATTTTTCCAGAATGAGAAGACAGTGCAGAGCTCATCTCTTCCGTTAACGGCAATGTCTCTAATACTTCATCGAGCGACATATCGAGCAATGCATCCAACACGGAAAATAAGCCCACTGAAAAATATTGTTCTGCTTTTGCATGTTGATCAGAAGACACGATAAGCTCTGCCATCTTGGCTCTCATCATTCCCGTCAATATTAATTCTTTTGGTTTATCATCCGATAACCTTAACATCAACATTAAGCTCGCCCATTTTCTAACTTCCTCCGTTCCTAATAATGTGAGCGCATGTTTAATGGATTCTATTTTTATACGTAGTGCGTAAAATGCAGAATTCATATAACGAAGTAAATGATAAGCCAGCGTCGCATCACGACCAATCAAATCTTCGAGCTCATCCATGGTCACGGATGGATTTTGTAATTCAGAAATCAGTTTAAGCACGATCATTCGATCACCTTCAACACGCTTACCAATTACCACTTGTGGCTTGCAGAAGAAGAAGCCCTGAAAATAATCAAACCCTAGATTTTTACACTGCTCAAACTTTTCCTGTGATTCAACTCTTTCAGCTAGCAGCTTTACATTATGCTTACGCAGTACATCTACATGTGTTTCTAAATCTTTTCCACCCAAAATACTGACATCTAGCTTTACAAACTGAGAAATATCTAACAGGTGATCAAACTTTGGGGTATACATAAAATCGTTTAATGCAACACGATAACCAGAATTCACTAAGTCTTCTAATCCATGGATTAATTGCTCATCAGGAGCTTCATTCTCAAGTACTTCTAATACGATTTGTTCTTTCATTAGAGGAAGTGGCAACTCGCCTACTAAAAAACTTCGCGTCATGTTAATAAACGCTAATTTATCTGCAACGATATTTTTTAAACCAATGTCCATTAATGCAGTGATAATGACATTTGATGTTGCTGTATTTCCATCAACTATATCTGCTTGATCTGAAACTTTATCTCGATATAAAAGTTCGTAAGCAAAAACACTCAGATTGCGGTCATAAATAGGTTGTCGTGCGAGAAATATAGTAGCCATGAATATGTTTATTAGCGCCTTAGATATAGTTGAATGTATCAATCTATAAACGGCATATTTTGCTTTAACTTTATACAAAAAAGACAAAATGATGATAAATAACTACTTGAATCGATCATTGAGTGCAGGAACATGCTGAACAGCGCATAACTACTTACATAAGCAGTACTGGAATAAATTCATTTCAGTATACCCAAGCACCGCTTGTAAACTGGCAATCCAGCGTGTCTAAGCACATATGAATAACCAATCCGATGCCCACCAGCCGTAGTTGCCATATCTTAGGCACAAAACAGCACGCAACATATACTGCTATTAACCATGGATGATGTAACGGGTGAAAACCAATACTGCAACGATCCGGATCATAGATCGGCTTAGCTAATAAATGATCAAGATCAACCAGCATGGTAGCAATCAATATAATATAAGCAACTCGCCAACGCTTCCGAAAGAAAACTTGCACCGCGAAAGCAGGTACCAAAAAATGTAAGGCTATATGGACCATTTGCCCATGAATTTATACATGCGTATGGT
>CAZVPJ010000237.1:0-1985 GCA_964629035.1 uncultured Thiotrichales bacterium
AATATTCAATTACATCAAAAATCCCGCATGCTCGAAATAGAATTTGATGACGGCCAAAAGTTTGAGCTTAGTTGCGAATATTTACGCACGCATTCACCTTCAGCAGAAGTACAAGGGCACGGGCCCGGGCAGGAAAAACTGCAAGTTGGCAAAGAAGATGTAAACATCACAGCGATTGAGCCCGTAGGGAACTATGCGGTCGTGTTAGTGTTTGATGACAACCACAGTTCAGGTATTTTTTCTTGGGATCATTTGCATACTCTAGGCACAAACAAAGAAGCGAACTGGGCTAGATATTTAGAACGGTTGAAAGAAGCGGGACATAAAAGGAAAGACTGACTATCTGCATAACCGAATAAATATACGACAAGCCTTTGGATTAAAATAACTTTTTTGCTTATTTTTTTCCTGGTGAACTCAATATGACTAGATTGAAAAATTAAGCTGCGCATAAAAATAATTTGCATCACCTTCGCCCGAAGCATTTGCAGCGTCCTCAGCAAACTCTTGTTTAAATAAATATGCAGCACCGGCTTCAAGTTGAATGGTTTTAGGCACCACATCCCACCGCAACCTTATTTCAGATTGTTGCCCTATGAATCGACCAGAACTACCTGATGAGTCTTGCACACGTGCAGCCACCCAAGCATCATTTTTATCAGCAAGCCAGAAGCCTCGATGAGCAAGCATTAAAGAAAGGTTTGAACTTGGTTTTAGAGATAATCTGATCCCTGGCGAAATGAGGTTACTGCGAGAAAAAGCACCATAAATACTGGTAGGTCCATAATCAAACCTGCGTGCTCCAAATAGAGTGTCGAAACGTTCATTGTCGTCATCAGCAGGGTTATCGTCACCACTGGCGTAGTCAAATTGAGCTACTAATCGAGGAGACCATCTTGTTGCAAAGCTGTAGCCTAGCTCAGCATGTTGAAAATGCGCAAAATGGTCTAAATCTTCTTTATTTGATGCAGCAGTGGATGAGCGCGAGTCGCCTAACTGAAAAGCGGTTTCTAATTGATAATCAAATTGCTGGACTGCGGGTTTTTTATAGATACGCCCACCAAAGGTTTGAAGGTCACGATTACGTGTAGGACGATTATGTGTATCGTTTTCATCTAAGCGAAAATAAAAAATTTCCGCATGACTCTGCCATCTAGCAAAAGTTGAGTTTGGAAATGCGTAATAAAGTCCCCAAAATCTTACTTCTGAGTCTTGGTCATCACTTTCTGTGTCATTATCTAATAACTTTTCAACATCGGTAGGGCGTCGATCAACGGGTAGGGTGTAAAATGCACGCAGAGTTTGGCCATTACCTTGCAACCACTGTGCATCTATTCCTGTGAACGCATTGATGGTATTTCGGAAACGGTTGCGTGCTATGAAACGACGGCTGCCCACATCCATAGTGAAGCGTCCAACTTTTATAGCAGAATCTCCACCAAGCCCAAATAAATCAGGTTGCTTGTATTGCACATAGGCTTGTAAGACATCGAGTGGATTCACAATGCCATTGCTTAGTGGTGAGCTGCTGTCGGCATGCGACTGTCTTGAATCCAATACCTCCACTGCAATTTTCCAGTCTGTGAAATTGAGTTCTGTCAGCAAGTTTGTCCGTTGTACTAGTATTTGATCATTACCAGAGCGTCCTGCTCGAAACTGGTTTTCTAACGATTCCAAACGTGCGCGATAATTGAGTGTTACCGAAAGCCATTCAGGCTTAGTGAGTTCATTATTAAGCCGCCAAGGATCCGATGAGTCTTGGGCTATTGCACTAGCGTTTAGGAGCAAGAAGATGTTTATAAATAAAAGATACCAACAATGTTTGCGAATACTTAGATAGGTACGAATATTCATATTTTAATTATAGTTAATAGCTTACTAGGGGTCAGACCCCTTTTTTCTTGTTTCTCTTCAAGATATCTAGAACGGTTGAAAGAAGCCGGACATGTAGGAAAATCTTGATTAAGAGAATGTCCGCTTTCGGC
>CAZVPJ010000238.1:0-1953 GCA_964629035.1 uncultured Thiotrichales bacterium
GATTGATATTCTGTAACCCACACAAGCATAATTACTTACATAATCCTTATGCCAGAGGGTGTTCGTTAACCATGCCAGCTATGGATTACAGGACAACAAGCTTCCGATATAAGTAGTCTAATCTCAGACGAGGTATACATAGATGACCACAAAACTTGCCGTAATCATGGACCCGATAGAACGTATAAAAGTACCTAAAGACAGTACTTTCGCTATGCTATTAGAAGCTCAGAAACGGGGCTATGACATTTACTACTTACAAGCTTGTGACATGTTTTTGAAAAATAGCGCTGTTTTTGCCAATACTTCTAAAATCAGTGTTCAAGATCAATCCAATAACTGGTTCACAGCAAAGAGTATTGAAGAAGTAGAGATGTCGACTTTTGATGTGGTACTCATGCGCAAAGACCCTCCGTTTGACATGGAGTACATCTACACCACGTATTTACTCGATCGAGTTGAAGAAAGTGGAGTGTTGGTAGTTAATCATCCTGCCAGTTTACGCGATGCAAATGAAAAATTATTTGCAACAAAATTCAAGGACTGCATCACACCCTATATTGTTACCCAGCAACAAAGCATTCTAAATCGATTTATTGATGAATATAAAGAAATAGTGGTTAAGCCACTAGATGGTATGGCAGGAGATTCTGTATTTAAAATTAATCAAAACGATGCTAATCGAAACGTAATCTTAGAAACCATTACACATTTAAATCAAAGAACCGTCATGGCGCAAAAGCTCATACCGGAATATGTGCAAGGTGATAAACGCATCATACTCATCAATGGAGAACCTATTCCCTATGCATTACTCAGAGTGCCTTCTAAAGGAGAACTTCGTGCAAATCTTGCAAAGGGTGGCACCGCGCAAGGTATAGAGCTTAGCACTAGAGATAAATTTATCTGCTCTCAAATCGGACCGGTACTAAAAACCATGCGGTTAAGTTTTGTAGGGATTGATATAATAGGTGATTATCTAACAGAAATTAACGTAACAAGTCCCACAGGCATACGTGAATTAGATAAGATGTATGGCTTAAATATTAGTTCGATACTATTTGATCATATAGAAAATATGCTTAAGGCTGCTTAAATTTATCTCTCTAATTTATTTCTATGCGGTTAATCCCAATAGACAAACGAAGTAATGGTAGCGATATTTTTTATGTATAAACTTTTACAATATACCTACTAAAATCCAACTGAATGAAGTTTATTTTTTTGAATTACCCTTGCAAGCAAAATTTTTATGCAAATTTTAGTCGTGCAATATGTCCACTGTAGTTAATCCAACCCAAATTACTTCTTCTGATCGACTCGGCTTTAGTTTATTCGTCGCCGCCATACTCCACGCTATTATCATTTTAGGATTAGGGTTCGGTCTACCTTTTGCACGTGACTTTAATTCCGCATCCATGCTGGAAGTGACTATGGTGCTAACCAAAACACATCAGGAACCTACTGATGCTGAACATATTGCAAGCGAAAACCAATTAGCCAGTGGCAGTACAGACCAAGAAAATCAACCTTCTGCTCCGTTTACGGGCAGTAGTTTCAATGATCAGAATGGCATCTCGCCTATACAATCCAGTGCCCCATCATCCCCTACTTCAGAACAAAGTGAACAACAAGAGGAACTCATCGTACAAAATGAAGCCCCCACCAGCGTTCACCTTAATGAGGCAAATGAAACGCCTGATGAACCAAATAAGCAACAACAGGTTAAAATTTCACAACAGCAATTAGAATTGGCAAAATTGGTAGCGGAATTACGCCAAGAAGAAAATGATTATGCCAAACGCCCCAGAGTCAATTATATCGACACACTCAGCGCAAAAACCGCAACAGAAGCAACCTATGTGCGTGAATGGGTAGAAAAAGTTGAACGCATAGGTAATCTAAATTACCCCGATGAGGTTAGAAACAATCATCTATCTGGGACATTGATAC
>CAZVPJ010000239.1:0-1927 GCA_964629035.1 uncultured Thiotrichales bacterium
TTGGATGATGCTTTCAATTTAAAATCTTTTTTTAAAGTATGTCCGCTTTCGGCCATTAGTGGACATGTATTTTGGTGATTTTTTAGAGCGAGTTTTATCTGTATTTCTTAAAAAAAGTGCGACATACAAACAAATTAAAGATGAACCCACAGCTATTAGGGCCACAAACTTACGTCTCTCTCTAGCAGCCTGTTTAAATCCTTTGTCGTTCCAGCGAATCCAATTTGATAGAAATTCGTAATTTTTAAGTTGTTCGTCTGTCATAGAAGAGAAATTTATATACTCTTTCTCAATTTTAGTCATAGCCATTTCAGTTGGTAACTTGTTTAGAGGGCTTAATCCATAAGATAGAACCAGTATAACCACACAAGCGATTGCCCAAAAAAAACAAATTAATCGGATAGTTAAGACACGCATGGATAAGATTGTACAATCAATTTTATGTCCGTTTTCGGCCAATAGCGGTCATAAAGAAACAAACTCAACTACTATAAAAAACCAAGCTAATGCCACAACACCGCCTAAAAACACTCCTGCAAAGTATTCAACTCCTTTGCCATAAATTTCTTTAATTGTTTTATATCTCGATTTCTTTTTATAGATAATCACCACAAAGTATCTAAGAAGAAAATAAGCAGCAATTACGCCAATAATCCAAATTATTACAGCTAACCATTCAGTCTGCGATAAAAGCAAAAGCACAAATAAAGGCATAGTTGAAAAGCCAACACCATGCCAATAACTTGATAATATTTCGTGCGCAATTGATTCTCGCTTGATTGCCATAAGGACTATATTCTAGTGGAATGAAATGTCCGCTTTGGGTCGTTAGCAGTCATTTTGAACGTTTGTTTTGAAGTTTCCAACCTGTAATCCCCTTCAGTGGTTTAATTTATGTCCGCTTTCGGCCAAAAGCGGACATCAGCATATTTCTGAAAAAGGCAGTTGTTTTAAATCTTCAACTAGTACTTTCCATTTAGAAGCTGAGAAATTACCCTTTTCAACAATGATGTCT
The DNA here is from genome assembly GCA_964629035.1 of uncultured Thiotrichales bacterium. Taxonomy (GTDB): domain Bacteria; phylum Pseudomonadota; class Gammaproteobacteria; order UBA4575; family UBA4575; genus JABDMD01. Next base: position 1,016 of record CAZVPJ010000239.1, read on the forward strand.
TGCTCATTATCCCTCCGAAAATAACACGACTCTTCATTCAATATTAAGGTGCAGAACCGCAAATCTTCGATAATTTTATTACGTATGAATACACCATTCACGGTTAGTTGTTTTCCTCGTATTGAAACAATAGGGCTTTTGTACCAGCGATATATTAGAAAATAAAATCCTCCAAAAAATATAGATACTAAAAAAGTAGGAATTGCTGTTGTTGTATCCCCCTCCTGAAATAAATTAATTGCAGCAAATAAAAAAGAACCGAAAATCCAAGTAATAAACATCAACTGAAATAACATTCTCTTTATATGTGGATAATAATCTTTCACGCAAGCTATTTATAAGATGATTATTTTATTTAATTCAAATAATATCATTTGGATGCTTCATTATACTTTGAAATACTTTGCCAAAGTTTTCGACGATCTTGTTTTGACATAAGTATAATAGGAAATGACTCTTCATTATCTAACTCAACTTCTTTTAATATAAGCTTGCTATTTAATTCATTTGTCATTCGAACCTTAGACCAATCCAGCTTTCTTAGGTCATAAGTGTAAGTTTTAGTGCAAAATTTACAGGCAATCTGATGGTCGTCTACTCTAATATGTAAGCTTACATCGCCAGTTTCTTCGCTTTTAAATGCTAACCAAATTCCTATTAAAACAATTATTATAAAAATAACACCAGCAACCAAGTCATTAACAAGTGGGAAAATATAGTAATAGATAATGCCGAGTACGATAGGGAAACCAATAAGCAGTACCAACCATTCAACCCATTTGGGGACTTGATGGGCTTTAAGACCACTCCACTTAAATACACTTATATCTTCGCTCATTGCAATGCAGATAACTATCTAAGTCAGTTTCTTAAATGTCCGCTTTGGGTCGTAAGCAGTCATATCTAAAGACT
>CAZVPJ010000240.1:0-1922 GCA_964629035.1 uncultured Thiotrichales bacterium
AGACAAATAATTTAATCTGTTTTAATCTAAGCATGACTATGATTTACTATTGTTGCGAATGATTGAGGGATAATTATGCAAATAAATATAACAGGTCAACATTTGAAAATCACACAGCCACTAAGAGAGCATGTTGAAAAAAAATTTGAAAAGCTCACCCGACATTTTGAACACGTAATTAATATTCATGTAGTTTTAACCGTTGAAAAATTAGACCATCATGCAGAAGCCTCATTAAAGGTAAGTGGAAACAAAATTTTTGCAGAAGCATCTAATGAAGGCATGTATGCTGCGGTAGACAACTTAGTCGACAAACTAGATAGACAGATTGTTAAACACAAAGAAAAACTAAAAGATCATCATCAACGAGATGTCGATCATCATGCGATAACTTAATTTACCCCTTATCTTTCATATTCTATGCAAATCAAAGATTTTATCTCTGAAGAAGGGATGGTATTTACCCCATCTGTGAGCAGCAAAAAAGCTGCCCTTGAATTACTAAGTGATTCACTTTCTCACCAAAACAGCACATTAAGTAGAAGCAAAATTTTTGATGCATTATCTGCACGCGAAAAGCTAGGCAGCACAGGCTTAGGTGAAGGGGTTGCCATTCCACATTGCCGCATGCCAGAAATTGACACGATCTACACCACAATTGTAAAACTCGAAGAAGGCCTAGAATATGAGGCTAGTGACGATAAGCCTGTATTCTTTTTATTCTGTCTTGTAGTTCCAGATGATGCGCATGATAGCCACCTCCAACTCCTCGCCAGCTTGGCCGAAATCTTAGACAATAAGCAACTGCGTAATTCCATTTTAGAAACTCATAACGCAAAAGAGCTGTACCAGATACTTACGCAAGACCTTGAACATCTTGCGGCATAAGCCGCAAGCTACCATCATTCGCTTAGCAACCATTAAAGCTGTTACTTAATTATGACAACAGCAGATACAAAGTACACAGAAGTTACACTTAGCACAGCTGATCTTTTCAAAAACAAACAAGAAAGTCTTGATCTTCATTGGTGGTCAGGAAACAAAAATAGCGGCCTTGGATTCACACGCTTATCTTTTTCATCATCAGAAATAGGCCTGGTAGGTTACTTCAATCTAATTCATCCCAATCAAGCGCAAATATTAGGTGAAACTGAACTTAACTTTTTTAATAAAGCGGATGACAGCATATTAAAAAACCTTCTCACCCAATTATTTCAAAGAAAATCTGCTGCTGTTTTCATAAGTGATGGCCTCAGTCCACCGGAAGGATTTAGAGAACAGTCATTAAAATATGATTTACCTATTATTTGCTCGTCATTATCAAGCAATGAGTTAATAGACCAACTAAGGCATTACTTAACTCAAGCATTAGCTGAAAAAGAAGTGCTGCATGGCGTATTCATGGAAGTGATCAGTGTAGGTGTTTTGATAATGGGTAAAAGCGGCTTGGGTAAAAGCGAACTTGCACTTGATCTTGTGAGCCGAGGCCACCGATTAATTGCAGATGACGCTCCTGAGTTTGCACGCATTGCTCCAGAAACTGTGAATGGCACATGCCCAGAAATTTTAAAAAACTTTCTTGAAGTCCGTGGCCTGGGAGTCCTTAACATTCGCGAAATGTATGGTGATAGTGCAATAAAATCCAATAAATTTATTCGCCTTATCATTGATCTAATTCCGCCTAATATGAGCGTCCCTAAAACCGAGGATCGGTTAAGATTATCTGAGAGAAAAACCAATTTGCTTGGTGTAGATATACCGACTATATCTCTGCCTGTAGCCCCGGGAAGAAACTTAGCGGTTTTAGTAGAAGCAGCTGTAAGAAATCACTTGTTGTCAAAAAATGGTTACAATGCAAGTGAAGATTTTATCGAACGTCAAAAACGATTTATGCAATAGGAAATTATGAAGTTAGTAATCAT
>CAZVPJ010000241.1:0-1894 GCA_964629035.1 uncultured Thiotrichales bacterium
ATGGTGGCTATGGGTGGACTTGAACCACCGACCCCAGCATTATGAATGCTGTGCTCTAACCAGCTGAGCTACATAGCCATATTTGAATTGGATGGCGGACCTTATAAAACACCTGTCCGAGTGTCAATTCTACCGAACTTAAGCCTAGAAGTAACAGATCCAGATCTAGGTATTTAGTGTAAAAAAATTAATTCTGCGTATTTTTTAGCAAACTTCGCTTATACATTGAATCTAAAATGAACTACATCACCTTCATTCATTAAATAGTCTTTGCCTTCAAGGCGCCATTTCCCTGCGTCCTTAGCACCTGCCTCACCATTACCCTCTACATAGTCCTGATAAGCAACGACCTCGGCACGTATAAAGCCTTTTTCAAAATCTGTGTGAATTTTACCGGCACCTTGTGGAGCTGTGGCACCTTTTTCTACGGTCCAGGCTCTGGCTTCTTTGGGCCCTACTGTGAAAAAGGTTTGTAAACCTAATAACTCGTAACCTGCTCGTATCACACGATTTAAGCCAGGCTCGGTTAAACCAAGTTCAGATAAATATTCTTCTTGCTCATCAGCCTCAAGCTGTGCAACTTCGGCCTCAATTTGTGCACACACCGGTATTACTTGTATGGATCGTTTAGTCGCAATATCTTCAAGCTTTTCTAAGTGTTCATTGTTTTCAAAACCATCTTCAGCAACATTAGCAATATAAAAGGCAGGCTTAGCAGTAATTAATTGTAATTCACGAATGAATGGCATCTGCTCTTTGCTTACCGTAAAGGTAAATGCGAGCTCTTCATTTTCCAAATGCGCTTTTAATTTCTTATACAAATCAAGCTGTGCAACCGCTTCTTTATTTCCGGATTTTGCGACACGCTCTACTCTAGCAATGGCTTTATCAACGGCTTCTAAATCCGATAGAATAAGTTCGGTATAGATAGTTTCTAAATCAGATAATGGATCTACTTTTCCATCTACATGGATAATATTTTCATCATCAAAACATCTCACCACATGCGCAATTGCGTCTGTCTCACGCACATGGCCCAAAAATTGATTACCTAAACCTTCACCTTTTGATGCGCCCGCAACCAATCCTGCAATATCTACAAATTCCATGGTAGTAGGTATAATTTCTTGTGAGCTTTCTATACTCGCAAGTTTATCCAAACGATTATCCGGCACAGGGACAATTCCGACATTAGGATCAATGGTGCAAAAAGGATAATTCTCGGCTGCAATTTCTGTAGCGGTTAATGCATTAAACAAGGTGGACTTGCCTACATTGGGCAAACCAACAATTCCACATTTAAATCCCATCGTTGCTTTTACTCTAAATCTTTAGCTTATGTTTATGTGCTGTGAAGTTGGCGCATGGCGGCTTCCATATCACCTTCAACCCATTCATCTAACGTGTTCATTGCATCAATGATGGCATGATCAACTGCAGCTCGATCACTTTTACCAACCTGTTTAAGCACGTACCCAACAACTTGGTCTTTATGCCCAGGATGACCTACGCCCAAGCGCAATCGCCAAATATCTTTACTCAGATGCGAGAAAATACTGCGCAAACCATTATGGCCTCCATGTCCTCCTGCCCATTTAATCTTTACCTCACCGTTAGGTAAATCTATTTCATCATGAGCGACTAAAATTTCCTCAGGAGAGATTTTATAAAAATCACAGAAGGGTCGTAATGACTCACCACTATCATTCATATAGGTTTGGGGTTTCAGTAACCAGATTTTTTGACCCTTATAAGAAAAATACGCAACCTCTGCTTTAAACTTTGTTTCTAGTTTAAATTTTACGTTTTCTCTAGCGGCGAGTGTATCCACAAACCAAAACCCGGCGTTATGCCGGGTTTGTTCATGCTTTTCGCCTGGATTTCCAAGACCTGC
>CAZVPJ010000242.1:0-1885 GCA_964629035.1 uncultured Thiotrichales bacterium
CGATATGAACAAATCAAATATTTTAAAATAACTGCTTACGACCCAAAGCGGACATTTTAATTTTACGAATATAAGTTATTTTGATGAAAATCATTACCAACAAAGTGAGGGTAAATAATCTCTTATTTATATTCTCGATATTTATGAATAATTTTGTTAGTGCTGCTGATACTGATATTGATGTTGATTATGACCCAGTTCTTTGTAAAACAGATGCAGAAGAAATGGTTTACTTTGCATTAGGTAGAACTGTATTCAAAGCACATTACAAAGAACCTATTTTTATTCGAGGTATGCCAAAAGAAAAAAGATCATTGCTTCCTACTAGACCAGATCCTGCTGAACCTGAAGGGTGTCCTGATAACCCGATATGGGGAAGTGCATTTACTTTTGCGTATAATTATCAACGTGTGGCCAATAAACAAAGTATGAAAATGTATCCTGATAGGCTTGGCCTTGTGTATGTTGAGGGTGAATACACAGCGCAAAAAGGTCCTGAAAAAGCCTATTCAAGAGTTAAACGTAAATATGATTTGTGTCGAGAAATTACCAGTGAGTTGGTTGGTTGCTATTCAGGTAAAAATCCAGCTCCCTCTAAAGATTGGAATGACAAGCCGCCAGAGTTCTTTAAGAATTGGGGTGAACGGACAAGGCCCTTTAAAGATTGGAATGCGCGTGCTTACCAAGCGAAACGAGAGTTTTACACCGCTCCATTCGATCGCCCTTATGCATTTAGTTGTTACCCAGGTGTTAGGGAGGAAAATAAATGCAATGTTGCATATAAATACAGTGAGGATATAGGCGTTTATTATGGATTTGGTACTTTAAGCATACCTGTTACAGACACTATCGATTTTGATAGAGGGCTTAGAAAACGAATTAATGAAATGCATGTGAGAGAATATGCGTGGCCGGATATTTAGTAATAAATAATTCCATACAAACTACAAATTTAAAATGTCCGCTATTGGCCGAAAGCGGACATTTTGATTTAGTAAATAATGAGAAGATTTTATTGAAACTTACTATCAATAAAGTATGTATTAAAATTCTCTTATTAATATTCTTGTTTATTATGAATAGTGTTGTCAGTGCTGCTGATGATAAAGTTAATTACAACCCAACTCTTTGTAAAACTGATGCAGAGGATATGGTTTATTTTGCCTTAGGGCGAACCGTTTTTAGAACGCATTATCAAGAGCCAATATTTATTAGAGGGATGTCAGAGGAAAAAAGAGCATTACTGCCTAAGAGACCAGATTCATCCGATCCAGAGGGCTGCCCAGATAATCCAATATGGGGTAGTGGATTTACATTTGCATATCATTACGAGCGAGTGACAAATGAAAAAACAATGAAAATGTATGCGGATAAACTAAGCTTTATATATATACCAAAGAATAAAGAATGGTCTGGGCAAATTTCGCACGAAAACTCATTTAAATATGTCAAAGAAAAATATGATCTTTGTAGAAACATTAGTGATGAGCTAATTGGTTGCTTCGTTCAATTAAATGACGGTTCCGCTCAGGAAGATTGGGAAGCATTTGCATATCAAGCTAAGAAAGAATTGTATCAAGTGCCATTTGATCGTGAGTACACACTAAGTTGTCACACCGGTGTAGTTGAAGGAGATCGAACTTGTAACACTTCATATCGATACTATGAAGACGTTGGTATTACCTATCGTTTCAGAACAAACAATATACCAATATCAGAAATTATTAAATTTGACAGAAATCTTAGGGGGCGAATTGACGAAATGCGCGTGAATGATTATGCGTGGCCTGATAAGTAGCTATATTTAGTACTTTAGATTCTGTAAACATAAATGTCCGTATATGGCCTTCCTCATTATGCAAGCAAAATATTTTCTGACAAAGGG
>CAZVPJ010000243.1:0-1880 GCA_964629035.1 uncultured Thiotrichales bacterium
AATGGCAGCGTCAGGGCAGGGCGCGGGATGAAATGATAAACGAGTTTGAAAAAGAACAGGAAAGGGAGCGGGAAAGATAGGTAAGGGATAATTTATACAACAGGGGCGCAACTTATAACTCAATTGCTGGGAGGCAAATATGAATATTTATAAAATTTATCGATGGACTAAAAAAGCTATAAGAGTGCAGCTTAATGCGGAGGATGGTAATGGCTCGCTAAATCAGTATCAACCGGGGATAGACGAGGATTTAAGTGCTGAATACGATATGGATTCTGCGATGAGGCACGGATCACATGCTTATATTAACGATCAATTTAAGAAGGAAGGTAAAAAAATCGATCCTCCATTACTTGGAAGCGAAACAAGACCAAAAAAAACAATAAGAGATATTAGTGAGATACTAAAAAAACGTTTTAATATTTCAATACTGTTAGCCTTGTTTGGACTGATTTCGATAAATCAAGATAGCTTAGCTAAAACATATCATATTCAAGAATTTAATGAGGATAAAAATACAGAGCTTGTTTCTTACGATGAGTATCGTTTGTTTCTGATTTATAATCAAAGCCTAAGCATTGCTCCATTTGATGCAGATGGAAATAGTAATGGTATTTTGGATGGGAATGAAGTTGCCGCATACAATGCTAAAATTGAGGAAAATATTTTTGATAGTCTTGCCGAATATTTTCCAATAGTAAACGGTCGATTTGATCGCAACTCTTCACCAGTACCTTTAAAAACTGTCTTAGATAATCTCAATACGAAGCCATTACCCAAGCCTGTTATTCTTACACCGGAGGAAATTAATGAAAGAGAAGAGAAGAAAAAAATTGCCAAGAAACAAAACTTTGTCAGAACGGATAGAGGGCTTTACATACGTAGAAGTGGTGTAGATATTTCAATAAGAAATAGTGCATTGAATAAAGCTTCTGCAGAATTAAATTACTCAGTAGATAACAATTCTGATGTTGATATAGGCAGGATTAGTGGTGCAGTTGGCTATTTATTTTCTGGAGTTGCTAAACCTCTTAAAACTGATTTTAAAGGAATACCTGTCTTAGATGAATACACGTATGGCGGGTCTGTGGAAATTGATCGAACCTTTGATAGTCGCGGGCGAGCTTTTGAAACCGACAACCTTATATTTAGGTTTGGTGGTGATTTACAGTTTTCGGGTATAACGGCCAAGAATATACCAACTCAATATTTATCAAACTATTTGAGATATGAAACAGATTCTCGTTTTGAAAGCTCAGTGCTTGGTATTGAATCTGTTTATGAGGGTTATTTTAGCGATCTTGCAAGTTCAAAAGAATTACCAAATGGCAATAACTTGAATGCTCGACTGGTACCAACTTTACGGTCAGATTATACAAATGTAGATGACGACCCTAATAACAAATACGCGTTAGACGAATTTTGGAACTTAGGTTTTGGTTTAGATTACAGACTTAGTCTGCGTGATGATAATAAAAGAATTGCATCATTTACATCAAGTTACGAACACTTTTGGGATGTTCTTGGTTCAGATAGTGAAACCTATAATTGGACAAACCAATTACAATTACCTTTAGCGAATACAAATGATCTTGCTGTTGATTTAACTGCTACACATCGTCTGTCTAATGATGAGACACGAGCTAGCCGTATTAATAGGTTTGAACTTGGTATAGGAGTTAAATATTAGACCTCTAACTATTAAATTTGGGCGTCTATATACGTGTGTGACCTAGTATAAAAACAAAGGCTCCAGCGACCTAAGCCGTGGAGCCTATCGACACTGACCTGAAACTTGCTTTCGCTTCGTCGGCCAGTGGCCCTTGGTAGGGTCTTAATACGGATGCCAAAGCAGAGCCGTCACAAGCTCAATATAGGCA
>CAZVPJ010000244.1:0-1864 GCA_964629035.1 uncultured Thiotrichales bacterium
ACACGGCTTCATGCTATGAAAAGTAGTGGAGAAAAGATTGCATGTTTAACGGCGTATGATGCAAGTTTTGCAGCAATCCTAGATCAGTCGGGAATGGACGTTATTCTTGTGGGTGATTCACTGGGGATGGTGGTGCAAGGACAAGACAGTACGGTGTCTGTCACCATGGAAGATATGATTTACCATAGTCAATGTGTGAGCAGTACTGCCAAGCAGGCCTTCATTATTGCTGATATGCCCTTCATGTCGTATACCAATGTTGACCAGGCGTTAGCGAATGCAACCGACTTAATTCAGTTGGGCGGTGCCCAAATGGTGAAACTAGAAGCCTCCGCACGACAAGCAAGCATTGTTCAAGAACTGAGTGAATGTGGTATTCCTATATGTGCACACTTGGGTTTACGCCCGCAATATATTCATAAATTGGGTGGCTATGCCATGCAAGGTAAAGATGAGGCGAGTGCAAACGAACTTTATGAAAGTGCAGATAGTTTGCAAACTGCTGGTGCCGATATGTTGTTATTAGAATGTGTGCCAGACGAGTTAGCGAAAAAAATAACTGAACAGTCTTCCATACCGGTTATAGGAATAGGTGCAGGTGCTCAATGCGATGGTCAAATTCTTGTGCTACATGATGTGCTTGGTATTACGCATGGCACGACGCCTAAGTTTGCAAAAAACTTTCTTGCAGAGAGCGATGATATCCAATCTGCAATAAATCAATATGTGAAAGATGTAAAAGCCCTTGCGTTTCCTGCCTAGTAATTTTCATCTGGCCTATACCTTTTCCATACTTTATCTTGCCCTTGCTTCACATTTATCAAACTAGATATTTAATAATATTGTTTTATTGATGATATGCAGATTGTAACGACGGTTGCTGAATTGCGTAAGCAAATCGATGCTTGGAAAAAACAAGGCCATAATATTATTCTAGTGCCTACTATGGGCAACCTTCATGCTGGGCACTTAATGTTGATGAAGCATGCGCACACATGTGGAGGTAAAGTGGTATGCAGTATATTTGTTAACGCATTACAGTTTGATCGTAATGAAGACTTGAAGGCGTATCCTCGCACCCCCCAGCAAGATCTTGCGGCCTTGCAAACAGAAAAAGTTGATATGGTGTTTATGCCTGAGCATGAGGAAGTGTATGCAGAAGAGCATCGACCTGAAAATAAAATACCTAAGCACTCACTCAATAATGAACTGTGTGGAAAATTCAGACCAGGGTTTTTTGATGGAATTGTAGAAGTAGTAGCACGGTTATTTCATATCATACGGCCCGATGTAGCTGTGTTTGGTGAAAAAGACTATCAACAACTCATCATTATTAAACATTTGGTTAAAGATATGGGTTTTTCAATTAAAATTGAACAAGTTCCCACTCAACGTGAAAAGGATGGCTTGGCATGTAGTTCTCGTAACGCGCACCTTGATTCAAATGAGAGAATAGAAGCCAAGCATATTTATGAAACATTGTTATATGTAAAAACCCAGATTGAATCAGGGTCTCAAGCTTTTGATATCGTCGAAAATCTGGCTATGGAGAGGTTGACCAAGGCTGGATTTCGACCTGATTACGTGGTGATTCGAGATGCTGAAAGACTTGAAGAGGCTAGCTATACTACTGATTTTATTGTAGTTTTGGTTGCTGCTTGGTTGGGGGAGACGCGTTTAATCGACAATCTACTGTTACATAAGCACTAAATCAGTATAATTTATCTAAACTTTATTTAAAAAATCTAGGTATTTTTATTACCGTTACTATTGAGGAGACAAATATGTGGGTTTTAATCGTATTTTGCATCGTGTTGAGCTTTGTTATTAACATTGCTGCACAATTGAATTTATTCAGTCATCT
>CAZVPJ010000245.1:0-1849 GCA_964629035.1 uncultured Thiotrichales bacterium
GAAATACAATCATCGCATGTCCAAGTCGAACAAAAGCTTCTAGACGTTTTTCTATATCTGGTAAAATTACCAATTCATTTACAATCGGGTTGGGTGGTTCCGCTGCAATAATTCCAGGTTCGGTGAGTCCTAGATATTGTGTTGTTTTGATGCGTTGTTTAGCGTGCCCGATCGTGGCTCCTTTCATTGGGCCTTTCATGGCGCCAGGTCCACAACCTGTGCAAATATTGAAGCCACGTAATCCCAGCTGGTAGCCTACTTCTTTAGAATAATCATATTCTTTCCTGCCAATTGAATGTCCACCCCAGCAGACCACTAGATTGGGTTCTGAATTGGGTTTTAGAACGTCGGCATTGCGAAGTATGTGAAATACAGCATCTGTAATTCCTTCAGATGTATTCAAGTCTAATTTGGGATTAGAGTATATTTCTCCATTCACATATAAAATATCGCGCAAAACTGTAAAAAGGTGTTCACCGATACCTTTGATAATCGTGTTGTCAACAAATGCACTTGCGGGTGCATCTTTGAGTTTCAGGCTGATACCTTTTTCTTCTTGAATCAACGTGATGTCAAAAGATTGATATCTTTCCAGCAGTTCTTTTCCATCATCCAGGGGGTTGCCACAATTCAGTACAGCAAGTGAGGAATTTCGAAATAACCTGTACAAGCCGGTTTGGCTGGTGTCGAGTAATCGGCTTACTTCTATTTTAGAAAGTACATCTAATTGACCATCAGGATATACGTGCGCATCAATTACTTCATATTTCATTTTATGGCTTTATTTGCGAAAATAAATTTTTAGTCTAGTAAACTTTTTACTGGATTTGTGATCTATTATTTAATATTAAGGAGTTTGGTATGGCAAATGAAGGGTATCATGAACCGGTAGAAGAAATATCAGATGAAACGCGAGACATGCATCGAGCTATTACTTCGTTGATGGAAGAGCTTGAAGCAGTCGATTGGTATAATCAGCGTGTGGATGCCTGTAAAGATGCTGATCTAAAAGCTATCCTTGCCCACAACCGTGATGAAGAAAAGGAACATGCAGCAATGGTATTGGAGTGGATACGTCGTAAAGACCCAGTGATGGATAAGGAATTAAAAGATTATCTGTTTACTGAAAAAGAAATTGCACACACATAAAAACGTACAGTAATAAACGGACTAGAATGTGTGATTCATGTTAATCAATATTTTAATATCAAGTTATGATTTTTCGACAATTATTTGAAGCCAGTTCATCTACATACACCTATCTTCTTGGCTGTGAGGAACAAGGTGTAGTAGCGCTGATTGATCCTGTATTAGAGACGGTTGACCGAGATCTAGAAACCATTCGCCAATTAGGATTAACGCTTGCCTATACGATTGATACGCATATACATGCAGACCACCTTACCAGTGCAACGAAGTTAAAAGCGTTAACAGACTGTAAGGTTGTCTATCCCAAACAAACTGATTTGCCCTGTGCAGATATATATGTTGAAGAAGGTAAAGTTTTTAACATAGGTTCTATAGCCCTACATCCATTGTTCACACCGGGCCATACGGACCATCATTATGCTTACTTAATTGATCAAGGTGTGCAGCAAAGAGTTTTTACGGGTGATGCGTTATTGATTGATGCCTGCGGGCGCACTGATTTTCAATCCGGTGATGCCGGACAACTATTTGACAGTATTCAAAATAAGTTATTTTCTCTTCCTGGCGAAACACTGGTCTATCCTGCGCATGATTATTCAGGACGACATGTATCAAGTATTTCTCAAGAGATGTCTCGAAACCCAAGGTTAGGCAATGACATGCCAAAAGAAGAGTTCATTAAAATTATGGATGGATTGGA
>CAZVPJ010000246.1:0-1823 GCA_964629035.1 uncultured Thiotrichales bacterium
GTTAATAATGTAATCACTTTTGCCATTGAACCTGATAAGAAGAATTCAAGAATGGATTGCGCTTGGGCAATTGAGAATGCCGATGCAATCGTTCCAAGTAAGCTTGCTGCTCCACCAAACACTACAACCAAAAATGTGTCTACGATGTAAAGTGATCCACTGGTAGGACCTGTTGATGCAATCGTAGTAAATACAGCACCCGCAACTCCGGCAATTCCACAACCCAAAGCAAATGTGTAACGGTCAACTTTGCTGGTGTTAATGCCAGCAGCACCACTCATTACCCGATTTTGTGTGGTTGCACGAACCTTCAAGCCCCATCGTGATTTAAATACTAAATAGAAAACCACTCCGGTTAATATTGCCGTCACACCAACAACCAGCAGTCCATTGATTGGAATTTCTATTACCTCAGTAAGTTGAACTGAACCAAGCAACCAATCGGGTAAAGTCGGGCTTACTTCTCGTGCACCAAAAGAAGACCTAAAAGTTTGTTGCATGATTAGACTTAAACCCCAGGTTGCCAGCAACGTATCCAGAGGACGTTTGTATAGAAACCGAATTAAGGAAAACTCGACGATATACCCGACTATAAATGCAATGGAGAAGGCAACCATGATCGCTAGAAGAAAATAGTAATCCATAAACCCTGGAAAATATTTTTCAGTCATCGTTGATATGAAAAATGTCGTATATGCGCCAATGGTCAAGAACTCTCCATGCGCCATATTAATTACACCCATTTGCCCAAATATAATGGCAAGTCCTAATGCCATCAGTAGAAAAACACAAAACAAACTCAACCCAGAGAATCCTTGCATGGCGAATATTGAGCCAACTTCAGACGCTGTGTAACCTTCAAACATGTGACTTCCTTTAAACTGAGTTTGTTATGAATTTTTTGCTTAAGATGAGAGGAGCCCTTGCAATCAGGAGTTAGTTACAAAAACCCCTCTCTATTTCTTTCTAAAATTTAAGTGCTTATTTTTATTGATAACCTTCTGGGAATGGATTTGGTTCAATAAGATCAGATTCATAAATCACATCAAATTGACCATCTTTTTTAGCAATACCAATTCTGGTTTTACTCCAAAGATGGTGATTCGAATCATGGATTCGAACATAACCTTCTGGTGCTTTATCAAACTCAATTCCATTTGAAGCTTCAGCAATCTTATCAATATCAAAGCTGCCTGCTTTTTCAACTGCTAACTTCCATAACCAAGGTCCCAAATAAGCAGCTTGGGTAACATCACCTATCACACTATCCTCGCCCCACATTTCTTTGAAGGCTTTAACAAATTCTGCATTATTAGGATTATCAAGTGACTGGAAGTACTTCATGGCTGAGTAAAAACCTTCAACGTTTTCACCACCTATACCTAGCATTTCATCTTCCGTAACTGAAATAGTTAGTAGGGTCCATTTATCCGAAGTGATGCCTGCTGCTTTTAATTGCTTGTACCAAGAAACATTACTGCCTCCAACTACAATGCTATAAATAACATCAGGCTTCTTTAACTTGATTTTGTTAATCAAAGATCCAAAGTTAGTGTGGCCAAGAGGATAATATTCTTCACCTACAACTTTGCCTCCTAAAACATTCTCAATGTGCTTACGAGCAATTTTATTAGAGGTGCGAGGCCAAATATAATCAGAACCAATTAAGTAAAAAGTCTTAGCATCCTTCTCTTTAGCAATCCAGTCTAAACCGGCGATAATTTGTTGCGTGGCTTCTTGACCTGTATAAATTACATTTTTAGATTGCTCTAAGCCTTCATAAAAAGTTGGGTAGTAAAGCATGCCATTTTCTTTTTCAAAAA
>CAZVPJ010000247.1:0-1786 GCA_964629035.1 uncultured Thiotrichales bacterium
ATTTGTTAAATGAAAGAATGAATGAATACTCAGACTGTAATTATACCGAGCAAGACGGCCCAAGTTTTTCGATGCGAAGGATTGCAGGTAATTATGTGCGAGACGTCATGGGTGACAAAGATAATAAATGGATTCCTGATTATGTAATAGATTCAGAAATACCAAAACATTTACTAGCGATAAAACGGGTGTTTAAAGGCCAAAGTCCATCGCTAAGCGAAGCCGATTTTGCAGCGCCACCAATTCCAGAGAGTGGGGTATGGGGCGAGGAATAATATAAAAGTAAAATGTCTACTTACGAACCAAGGTGTGAGCACAGGAAGTGCGAATATTAGACGCATCATGGATGATGCGAACAAATTAAATCTTTAGATATGCGCGCTAATGACCCAAAGCGGACATTTGTAGTTAAATTTAGAAAATATCGGTTACTTATATCTCTGTATTGCGTGTATATATCTATGTGTTAATTTAGAGCTGTAAAATCACCAATTAAAAAATATTTTAAAAAAGGAGAATAAAAATGAAAAATACGAAATATTTATTGGTTGGAATATTTCTACTTTTATGTAATGTTTCTCATGCAGTGGTTATAGGTGACAGAAACTGGAGACAGGTAAATGATACTTTAGGATTATCTTGGAGCCAGGTTTCTACCGTTTGTTCACCAATTTCTGGAATATGTAATGGTAGTACTGGTGGTGTAGATTTTAACGGATGGACTTGGGCTTCAACTGTTGATATTGCAGAATTATTTGCGTACTTCAATCCAAATTTTATCGTGCCAACCCACACCGTAGCCGAAAATAATAGTGAATGGGGTCCAAACTTTTTAAATGCATTTGATCCATCACCTTCTCCCTACTTTTTAGGGGATAGTGAGATTGTTCTGGGTATTAGCAGAAGATCTGTAAACTTATTTGGCGATGAAATGGTCTTCTATGGATACGTAACAGATAACTCATCAGTAAATTTCAGCGACACTATGTCTAATGCTAGAACAATTTCTATTTATAATGATTACGAGGGAAACGGAGTCTGGTTATATAGAGATGCAATTCAAATTCCCGAACCTTCAACCTACTTGCTAATGGGAATAGGAATATTAGGTTTATTTTATAGCTACCGCAGAAATATTTAATTTCAATACTTAGAAATAAGTTATGTCCGCTAATGACCGAAAGCAGACATTTTAAAAGAAAGATTTAATTTGAAAGCATGATCCAAGATGTGCATCTTATTCGCATATCCATGTATTTATAAATTGGCTGAAAGAAGGCATTACTATATTGAATATTTCAAATGGCTAACGATATAAAAGTGCCGTTAGTTTGGTGGAATCGCAATGTTAGAAACTCTAAGCCATAGCTCCACTCTACAGAGTTTTCATTTGATCTCAGCTGTCGATTAACCACATTAGCTACTGCATCAAGCTCACTGCTCATAATTTTAACTACCTGGTTTACATCTAACGATTCAGGGGTAATGAGCTGCATACCATTCAAGGATACGTTTCTTGTTTTACCTATATGAGCTTGGGTGCTGGGCCAAGCGTTATAAAACCTCACTATCCATTCTTTATTAATTCTCTCGATGGTTCTTAAACCACATACTTCTTTAGTTTGTTTGGTTGAGGGATACACGGGGCTGTCACACTTTGGGCAAATGTCATCGGGACCAATATTGTCGCTCATATTATGTTGAGTGTTGCAAAATGCACACTGTTGTTTGTTGTTGGTGTAAACGTTTTGATTATTTGATTTTTTTTCAGCTTTGGGTGGTTCTG
>CAZVPJ010000248.1:0-1763 GCA_964629035.1 uncultured Thiotrichales bacterium
ATGCAGCATACCCAAGGGTGGCCAGAAGTTGCGTCAAGTTATCAACCGGAAGATGCAGATGAGGTTTTGAAGCGCGCAATTAAGTTGGGCGCAAAAAAATAAATATTTTATTTTTTGATAAAACCTTAGAGGTTCTCACGATTTGCAGTTTGCATTCAGCTCTTTAGTAATCATCTCAATCGATTGTGAAAGTGAAAGATCAAAAGCACCTTTTATCTCAGTATGAGAGCCATTCCAATTCACGCTTGCGTGTGATCCACGAAAGTACTTAATTGATTTTTTGGTATCTTGAGATATACCTAAAACAACATTAGCTGCTTTTGTAGATAACAAGTGATTGATATGAGCAAGCTTTAATACGACATTAATTTTTATTATTTTATTGGTCTGGAGTGATGAATTTTCATTACCAATACCAAAATTATTAAATCCATTTCTTACCCACTGTAGTGCATCTTCAGAGAACACTTCTGTGAAAGAAAGTCTGCCTAGACTTTGTTTATCATTGCGATGATCTTCTAAAGAATTAATAACTATTTTACAATTTGATTTTTCCGTATGAGTATAACTATCTTTTTCAAAGTCGCTGCCGATAGTAATAGTTGAGGGCGTTGCACAAGAATAGAGTATAGTGAGCCCACTAACTAAAATTATTTTGTACGTTTTTAGCACGTAAAAGATTTGCTAATTTTCCCCATCAATATTTAGGTCATCATAAATTTTAATTGCAATTTCTTTTGCATTTTTGTTGAGAGCTTCTTTAATATTTGTTCCATCACTTTTTTCCAGTTTAAGCTGATTTTCTTTTTTGCTTGTACCTTTAAATAAAATTGTGCTAGAAGTAATATTGTTTCGATAAATATTGTCATTTCCTTCAGTTACATCAGCTTTTGTATCAGGCTTTTCTTTGTATTCATTGAGTGCAGTAGTGTTAGGAAACATCATCAGCGCAACTTCAGTTTGAACTGCACTTAGATCTGGAGTGAAATAATATTTTGCTTGCATTAATAATATTGCTGAAGCATGTGTTGCATCAACTTTATCGTTCACCCACGTGTTATTAATTGATCTTTCTAGCTGTAAGTTATTTGCCTTCAACCAATCTACTTGTTTAATTTGCTCGTTTAATTCATTTGCAAGAATATTTGCATAATCGTAGTCAATGAGTTTATCTCTTACAGGTGTAACAGCTTTCTCCGCCTTTTTTGCTCGGCTGTTATCTATCATTACCCCAATTAGAGCACCAAGAAGGCCTCCGCCAGTAGCAGCAGCTGCGTTAGAACTCTCAATTTCACCAATAATTTCCTCTTGGGCCACTGCGAGCACAATATCAGTTTCTTGTATATGAATTCTGGCATTTTTCTCTAAATGATTATGTGGAAGAGAAGAACAACCTGTTATTAAAAGAATAAGTAAAAGTATCCCAACACGAAATGTAAACATAGAATCCCCATATATAAAATTGATAGTAATGATCTTAATTAATTCTAATATAGAATAGCAAAATTAATCTTGTTATTTTATTTCTGGTGAATAATCAACTGATTAAATGGTCAATAATTCTGTATAAAGCGCATAGAATATGCCACGAATATATAACTTATAATCTGTTTTGATTAAAGCAAATCCGGATCAGGAAGTATTGACACTAGGAAACTACATTAGAAAAGTGATCGGGCACAAAGGTTTGATCATGCATGGGTGATCGCACATAGTTGCCACCAGACTTTCTTGGAGGTAATTTAAAGGGCTTAGGGGTTAGA
>CAZVPJ010000249.1:0-1735 GCA_964629035.1 uncultured Thiotrichales bacterium
AAACTTCACTGTCTACCGTTGTGCCAGGAATATTAGAGATTTGGATGCCACTGGATTCAACTAATGTTGAAACAATACTGCTCTTGCCCTTATTTGGGTGCCCTACCACTGCAAATTTAGGAATCACAGAGGGTGACACTTTAGATGTCATAGTATGTACACCTTCGGGTCTTGTAGTTTTTCTAAACTATGGCGCCATATTTCAACATCCACCGGCTCGGGTGCGCGTTGATCTGCTGCAATGGGTTGAATCGAAATAACCACCCGAGAACCAAACCGTTCTCTTAATTTGATAATGAGATCATGAAATTCCAAAAGCGGTGGTTCCCACGCTTTCGTAATAATATGAATGTTCTCTACCGATTTTTTTTCTGAAATTTTGTCGAATGATTCGAAACCACCACTATCAAGTTGCAATGCATCTTCACTGGTGAGTTCAATAATATGTTCGTGTTGTATGGTTTTTTCAAAAAGCGTTGCACGATTCCAAAGAATGATGAGGTCGGCAGACTGATAATCAAATTTGGCTATAGCATGATCCTCATCGTCTTCAGACTCGTTATTTGCCGTTACCACAGGAGCGGTGCCATGAAGATTAGTGGGCGCATTAAAGCGCTCTATCAATGCCGTTACTTCAGAATGCTGCATCAACAACGCTTTGGTTGCTTTTTTATAATTCATACTTGCCAAGCCAGCCGCTAATAACCTAAAACCAATGCCGTACACCAATAAGCACATCGCTATAAACTTCCACCAACCGGTTAATGCCTCCGCGGATAATGCTCGCACACCATTTTCTAATCTGTAGAACCTGGATTCTTCAATCAACTGATCAGTAGGCACCGCCTCTGGCAGCCAAGCTGACCAGGGTGTAGCCAGTGCTTGTATCCAGGGTGTTAAACTAGAAGACTGGAAATCTAAAGTGGTACTCCAACCAAAAGCAAGGTCACTGAAACTCACTTTTGCTAACAAGGTAAGTAACGCTGCCACTGCAAGCGCAATACCAAACTGCTGTGAACACAACAATAATTTCCATCTCAACAAAGTATCTCGTGCACGATCACTTCGGCTACTAGAGAAGAATTCTTGAAGAACTGGATGCTTCCTCTTGAGGAAGGCAAAAAGCTGATTGCCTACATTTAAGCTGCTAATCAGACTATTGCTGCTGAAGACAGGAATAAGCAATGAAAACAGAAACAACAGCAAAGGAATTAACACTAATACAATCAAAAGCACCAATACATTAATGGGCTGCGCTCCATCGTAATGCAATAAAGAAGCAGCCAATGCGATACCCGCGATAAAACCAATGAGTATGGCCACACCGCTGACCCGCTTGAAGATCGACGTTAATACCTGGCCCGGGCTATTTTCATCGACTTGGGACTGAACCTGAGACCACCATTGCAACACCTGCTTCTCATGCCCACCTTTCGGTTTAGAATCATGCTGAGGCCCTATTTCTTCTTGATGACGGATCTGCTGGTCGCGTTGAATTCTTGCTTGCCAATCATTCTGACGATCTTGCTCAAGCCAAGCGGGTATATCGATAGCCTCCGTCAATGAGACGGATGTGATTGATGAGTGGGATTGGGACATTTTCTTTTCTGTCTATACAAACTAAATCTTATATTTATGGCTACCAGCATACGCATGCATATCATTAGATTCATACTACTTGTTCATATGAATTGGCTATTTACCCCGTCAGCTCTATTGAAGCATTGTAATAGAT
>CAZVPJ010000250.1:0-1718 GCA_964629035.1 uncultured Thiotrichales bacterium
TGATCGAGATTACTGGTAATTTTGCTCAAATTAACACTTTAAAGCGATGACTTGATGCAGTAGCTTGGCATTTTCTTGCCAACTGATAATCATGTCATGCTTATGATCAAATACAGGAGACTGTTTTAGTTCTAGACCCAATTTCAACTTACTCACAAAGTCACCTAGGCTCTTCAAATCAAACAAATACCCATTCACCCCATCGACAATGATCTCTCTTGTAGCCTCTATATCAGAAGCTATCACTGGAGTTCCACAGGATAGCGCCTCCAGTACAACATTTGGCATACCTTCTTTCTTACTAGGTAAGACAAATACATCTGCATAGTTCATCCATAATGGGATTTTCTCATGCTCAACCTTGCCATGCAAAAACACATTTTTTGATAAATCATGTTTAGTTATATAAGTTTGTATTTCTTCAAACATAACACCTGAACCTAAAAGATGCAGACCAACTGAACATGAAGATCCATCATTTAAAACTTTAAATGCTTGTACTAGCATCATGATATTTTTAATGGGCTTCAAATTACCGACAAATACAATATTTTTTTCATGAGCATCAACTAAATTTATCTTTTCAATCGCATTAATTCGTCGCATTGGTAAAAATTTATCTTTAAAAATACCATTAGGAATAACATGAATTTTTTCCTTATCAATACCAAACTCTTTTTGCATAGTTGCTGCTAAAGAATTACTTACAGAAATTACTTTTTCACAAGACCTCAAAACTTCAGCTGTAAGTTTTCTATTGCTATCACCCATAACACTATGGATATCAGAACCATGGACTTTTATATAAACAGGTATTCCTAATTTCTTTCCTAATTTAATAGCTGCATATCCATCGGGATACGCCCATGTACCAATAATCACATCAGGCTTATGTCTATTAATTAACTGCTTAGCTCTAAGCCAGATAGATAAGTAATATAACAAACCATGCATTTTTCGCATTTTTGGCAAGAGGAAAAGAATTGGATGATAAACACTTTCATTGCCATCTAGAGATAGATTACCATTTACAACTTTTTTCCATTCACGCAACTTTCTCAAAGTAATTGGCACAATTTTAATAACATTGCAAAATTCAGACAGAGCTTCAAATTGCTGGTAATTGAATATCCCCCAGTTAGGATCCGCTTTATTAGGATATAAATTTGTTATAAGTAAGACTTTCATGCCTGACTGATGAGATCTATTTTTGCATTAGATGAATTAGCACCAAGCTGGCGAATCAATTATATAATCACGAAAATCATTAGGATCACCCTCATTCCCAGCTTCAGCAGCTTTAACGATGTTATACATTTCTCGAGCAGTTACATAATGAAGGATATAATTTTTACCATCATTATACTGATCACCTAGGTCATTAAAGAATTTATCAAGTGGACCATCTAGCAGCACTTGCATTGTATCTTCTTGCGCTCCATGGGTGTGTAATTTGATAAACACCCAATCCTCTTTACCTTGCACATGAATATTACAATCCAACCATTGTTTCATTCTATTTACAGTAGGTGGTTGCTCAAAACGTATATCCGAATTTTCAATTTTGGGGACAAGCAGGAATCCTTTCACCTTTTTCCACACCATACAAAGAGGTCCTTGAAGTATCATCAAATCACCCCAAGGCACACCACCCACCACAACATCTTTACCAGTGTTATGAGACTTGGGCTTTAGAGGGTCATCTTTAGCATAATAAA
>CAZVPJ010000251.1:0-1698 GCA_964629035.1 uncultured Thiotrichales bacterium
TCATTTGTGATTTTATACTACCTCCACCACAATTTGTTATCACAGAAGGTATATGAGACTCCTTGCGCAGCCGATTGGCTAGCTGCAAACCTACCATTTCAGCTTTTTCACCCATGAGCACCATGTATACATCTACTGAATAATCCGCTATCTGTGGCTCTGCCAACAGCGATACCAGCCTCTCAAGGCCGATCGCAAAACCCGCAGCGGGACAAGGTTTGCCACCCAATTGCTCAATCAAACCGTCATATCGGCCACCGGCACAGATCGTTGCCTGAGCGCCTAAACCTTCTGCAACCCATTCAAATACAGTTTTACTGTAGTAATCTAAACCACGCACTAAACGCGGATTAATCGTGAATTCTACGTTTGCAGCCTCCAATAATTTTTGCAATCGTGCAAAATGGACGGATGACTCTTCATCTAAATGATCCAATAAACTTGGCGCATTTTGAATCACTTCCTGCATTTCTGGATTTTTACTATCCAGTATGCGTAACGGATTTGAGTGCAACCTCGACTTCGCCTCTTTATCCAGCTTGTCTTCAAATTGTTGCAAATAATCAATAAGAATTTCTCGATATTCTTTTCTTGCAGCTGAAGAACCCAAGCTATTAATTTCCAAACGAGGCTTCATGGGTAGGCGAATACTTTCCCACATCTGCGCACTTAATATAATCAGTTCAGCATCCATATCAGGACCTGCAAAACCAAATGTTTCTACACCAAGCTGATGGAATTGACGATAGCGCCCTTTTTGTGGACGCTCATGACGAAAAAAAGGACCGCAATACCATAGTCGTTGTGGTTGAGCATATAAAAATCCATGCTGTATACCTGCGCGAACACAACTCGCAGTTCCTTCCGGGCGTAGCGTTAAGCTATCACCATTGCGGTCTTCAAAGGTATACATTTCTTTTTCAACAATATCGGTAACTTCACCGAGTGAACGCTTAAACAACTCTGTTTGTTCAAGCAGCGGCATGCGGATTTCATGGTAACCGTACTGGCTCAATACCCGTTGCAGGGTACGCTCGGTAGATCTCAGTTGATCACTATCAGGAGGCAATACATCATGCATACCTCGAATAGATTGAATTCGCTTAGACATTTATCGTTAGATTAAGAACTAGAGAGATTTTTAATTGAGCGAACCGCTTGATACCTGAAAACGTGCAGTGCGATTATTTCTACTGTATTGCGAATGATCAAAATAAAGTCCATTCACTTCGATAATTACGCCTGGCGAATTACCAAGAAATATTTCAAAAGGAGGTTTGCCGCTTAAGTTTCTGACGACTCCTGGCTCAATCAACCCCTGCATCAACGTATTTGCATCAGAATCAATAATTTCTGTCCAACTTTCCTCTGTATAGGTAACCGTCAGCACCTGCACACCATCTAACGAAGTTAACAAAGTAGGATTACGTGAAGCCTCTGCCATCGCTTCTTGATCATCGGAAGACACTATTTGTTCAGTATGAGCTTCATCTACAATAGCTGTGCTTAATGATGTTTCATTATCAGAAACAACATTATCATTTGTAGAAGCGCTTTGACTGGCTTGCTGATCTGAATTTTTATTTTCGGATAATTCACCACCGAGAATGGCTTCATTCACTTTTGATGAATGGGCTGATGGTTGGGCCGTTTGTTGGGCCAGTTGTTCAACAGAATCCGAGATTGGATTATTATCCA
>CAZVPJ010000252.1:0-1678 GCA_964629035.1 uncultured Thiotrichales bacterium
ATCATTTCAGGAATTTTGCATCCTGAGAAAGAAGACTCGCTATGGCGTGTTGTATTTATACTTGGAATGTTAGCAGGTGCATTGTTAATAGGCTGGTTTCATCCTGATGCACTGGCAGTTGAAATTGATGTTTCTCCTGCAGCGATACTGCTAGCCGGATTTTTAGTTGGTATGGGAACACGCATAGGCAATGGGTGCACGAGCGGGCATGGTGTGTGTGGAATTGGGCGTTTATCGGTCCGTTCAATTGTAGCCGTAATTGTCTTTTTTAGTTGTGCTGCAATCACTACATGGTTCATACGTCATGTCATGGGTGGCTTTTAATGAAAAAGTATTTGGCGGTGTTTATTTCGGGTGTGCTTTTTGCAGTTGGCTTAGGCGTCTCTGGAATGACATTGCCTCAAAAAGTGATTGGTTTTCTCGATTTTTTTGGTGATTGGGATCCTAGTTTGGGCTTGGTCATGATCGCTTCAGTAGGTGTGTATCTAATATTTCATAAATGGATCTTGCGTCGTGATCAACCTTTGTTTGCTAATGAGTTCCATGTGCCAGCACCTTCTTCACATGTTGATTCACCACTTATCGCAGGAGCAATGTTGTTTGGAGTGGGTTGGGGGATTGTTGGGCTATGTCCGGGTCCGGCGATCATCTCATTAGTTTCTGGAAATACAAATGTATGGATCTTTTTTGTTGCCATGATAGTCGGCATGTATGCAGAGGGCACACTTGATGTTGCTAATCGAATTCTTGATGAGCGTGGGAAATCAGTTGATGGATAAAAGTTACCAGTAACGTTATTTTTTTTGAGAATGGTAACAACGTTTATTTAGTTGCGTTTATTTACTTGTCGGATAAGTAGTATTGTATGGTAGTTACGACACGAACTATTTTCTGATCGGGTGAATATCGATCTCGATTATTAATTGAAAAGAATCCCTGTCGCGCATTTTTAATGGCGCCCACCGTGCTGCCTGAGTCTTCAGCAAACTGCTCCGCTGCTTCACGTGCATTTTTGGTTGCAGCTGCAATCATCTCTGGTTTGATATTATTCAGTTTAGTAAACAAGAATTCGGGAGTCGCTTCATAATTTCGAAGCAGCGCTACACCTGATTTCACTAATTTATCCGAAGCTTGCATGGCTTGTTGAGTTTGAGATACTTTTTCGCTTCGTAATGTCAGTATTGTCTGCGCAGAATATCGATGTCGTGGGCCATTATGTTGAGAGTAACCTTGTGCTTGGTAATCCGTGATTTGTGGGATTGAGGTTGAAATTTCTTCGCTAATAAAGCCTCGTTCCGCTAGGAAATTGGAAATTTTTTGTTTATCAATGTCTAATCGCTGTTGAATTTCAGCTAGATCATCACCCACAGCTGAATAGGCAATAGGCCAAATCACCAAATCTGCAGGCACTTCTTTTTCTGCAAAACCTTTTACCGTAACGAATCTTTCGGTGGCTTTAATGGCAAAAATAGCGTTACTAAATAGCCAGGCAGAGGTTACCATTCCGATGGCTAAAAAAAGGCCTAAAATGGCTGCAGCTAAAGATTTTGAAGGTGTTGTCATGGGCATAAGGGATAGTAATTAATTATTGGGCAATTCTATACAAGTATTCACTTGACCTCAGTAAGAAGCACCCTATAATGCGCGCTCCGCAAAACAAATATCCTATCAAAAGTAG
>CAZVPJ010000253.1:0-1627 GCA_964629035.1 uncultured Thiotrichales bacterium
ACCCACCCGGCTTCGATCCTAACGGGGTTTCATGTCCAACACCTGTTCTGCAAATTCTTACAAAGTTGGCGTCATTGTCTGAAGCTAACTCCAATTTGAATTGGATAATGAAAAATAGAGTCGAGTTAGAAAATGCTGTAGATAATCCAATGTCACTTGTTGGAGTAATTTCAGCATCATTTACAGACTTAAAGCTAATAGGTGAGCAAGGTGAAATGTTGTATTTGTTATTGAGGTTACCTGGTGCTGCTGTTCATGCATTAGAACAACAGTCTCTCGGGATTCGAAATTTTCCATTTTTCATAAATGGGTTAAATGTAACTAACGATCCAAAGATAAATTAGTATTAGGAAGAGCTCTAAAGCCAAAGTATGAAGAGATTGCAAAAATTATTAGATTGTGAAGATAATTTATCTACAGAAATGGGAGGTTCGTTTCCTGGAGAAAGGGTTGTTTTTAGAGGTAAAGATTTATTCTCCGAGCTAAGTAAATCAAGCTGGATGCAAGTTTTATTATTCGGTATAACAGGTAGAGAATTTTCTACTCAGCAAGCTAAATTGTTTGAGGGAATTTGGGTAATTACGGCTAGTTATCCAGACCCAAGGATTTGGAATAACAGGGTTACTAGTCTTGGCGGCACATCGAGAACCACCGGGAATTTAGCAATGGCAGCTTCAGTGGCAGTGTCTGAAGCTACAAACTATGGTCAAAAACCACTAATTAAAGCAATTGATTTTTTATACGATTGTAAAAAACGTGTTAATGATGGTGAGGTCCTCATAGATTTGGTCTTAGGGGAATTAAGACAGAAAAGGATGTTGTCTGGCTTTGGTAGGCCAATTATCAATAAAGATGAGAGAATACAACCGCTTCTTGATTTTGCAAAAGAATTGGGTTTTGGTGACGGTGTTTATGTGAATTTAGTTTTTGAAATTGAGAGATTATTAATAAAAAGCAAGTATAAATTTACCATGAATGCTGCCGGGCTTGATGCTGCCTTGGCAGCTGACCAAGGTCTTTCTGCAAGAGAATTTTATTATTTCATGACGCTGTGCTTCACAGCAGGTTTTCCGCCCTGTTTCATAGATGCCTCCATGAATGAGGCTGGCACTTTCTTTCCATATCGTTGTAGTCGTATCTCGTATAAGGGTGCAGATAAACGTAGTTGGTAATCTCGCACACATATTCTTGTTATGCTATGTGTTAGCTTCACACAACAAATAGTTAATATTATTTGATATAAACGATTGTTGGTATTTCCGCAAATCATGCTTCGCATTTAACGTCCACTCCTTCTATCGGTGAATTAATGCCATCGGATTAAGTAAGCATTTGATCCACGGTATCAATCTTCCGACACGTATTGTCTATTAAAAGTCTATAAGTCTTTAAAATAAAGTGTGTTAATAAAATATTTTTCGCTTGAGCGCGAGGTTAGTGATTGCTTAATGGTTTTAGTAATTATTTTCATGTGATAGGGCAGGTGAAGAGTTTCCATGTTCGACATAAGGAGTGTCATCATGATGTTTTTTAAAATTTATGGATCTCACAAGGCAATGAATGGTCTATTTTCATGCCTATTTATTTCATTTTTTATGTTCTCTAATGCGCTTGCAGACTATGACGA
>CAZVPJ010000254.1:0-1594 GCA_964629035.1 uncultured Thiotrichales bacterium
CCAATTATGAACGATAAAAATCGTGCTGATCTAGAAAAAAAAATATTAAATAGAAAACGAGAATATAATCGACAGCAAGATGAGCTAAGAGAGGATTTTAATATTCGACGAAACGAAGAGTTGGGGAAATTGCAAAAGAAAGTTCATGAAGTGATCGTCGTTGTATCAAAAGCTGAAAGCTATGATTTGGTCGTAACGCAACCTGTTTTATATGCAAGTGAAAAAATAGATTTAACGGCCCGCGTATTGCAGGAAATGCAATCACCAAAACAGTGATAAAAGAAAAATAATTTGCGCTGTTATCTCATTTATATTCTTTCGTAGTCATGTTTAAATGTAGTTAACTTAAAGAAAACGTAGTGATCGCTTGGTATGTCTAAAAATATTGAGATGAGTATTCATGATATTTTAAAATATCTTCCTCATCGTTACCCATTTTTGCTAGTAGATCGCGTGCTGAGCTGTGAGGTCGGGCAGTCTATTTTGGCGATTAAAAATGTTAGTTTCAATGAACCATTTTTTCAGGGTCATTTCCCAGATGCCCCTGTGATGCCAGGAGTGCTTATTCTCGAAGCTTTGGCTCAAGCGTCTGGTTTGCTTGCTCTTAGTAATCCTGAATGGCGGCCTAATGACGAGAGTTTGTATTTGTTTGTAGGCATCGATAAAGCTCGTTTTAAGCGACAAGTCGGACCAGGGGATCAGTTAACACTTGATGTCAGGCTTAAAAGACACAAGCGAGGGTATGGAGTATTTGAAGCGATTGCTTCAGTGGATGAAGAGGTGGCTACAAGTGCTGAATTGATGTGTGTTTTCAAGGAAGTTGAGACAAGTTAATACACAACACTATGCAGATATCCTCCATGGCTAGCGATGATTTAGAGGGTATACATCCTACCGCAATAGTGGATGTAAATGCTGAGATAGATAGCAGTGTTACCATTGGCCCCTATAGTATTGTTGGGCCAGATGTAAAAATCGGCAAAAATACAATCGTTGGCCCGCACGTGGTGCTAAATGGTCCAACCACGATAGGAACGGGTAATCGCATATTCCAATTTTCATCCATAGGTGAAATTCCTCAAGACAAAAAATTTCATGGCGAAAGCAGTGAATTAATCATAGGCAATGATAATACGATACGAGAATATGTAACGATTAATCGTGGTACCGAAGAAGATCAAGGTTATACAAAGATAGGTAATCGTAACTGGATAATGGCGTACGTGCATATTGCGCATGACTGTGATGTTCGCAATGACATCACTTTTGCAAATGGTTCCACCTTGGCGGGTCATGTAACGGTAGAGGATTTTGCAATCCTTGGTGGGTTTACTTTAGTGCATCAGTTTTGTCGTGTTGGCACACATTCTTTTTGTGCGATGGGTACAGCATTGAATCGTGACCTACCACCTTATGTAATGGCTTCTGGTAATTACGCGAGTAGCCATGGTTTGAATAAAGAAGGTCTAAGGCGTAATGGTTTTTCAGAAGAATGCATAGCTGCTCTACATAAAGCATATATGTTGCTAATACGTAAGAAACATTCAAAAGATGACAATATCTCACAGGCAAAAGTGCTTGCAAGTCAATTTCC
>CAZVPJ010000255.1:0-1571 GCA_964629035.1 uncultured Thiotrichales bacterium
AGCGGACATTCAATAATTTTTCGAATCAGCATTCACCTCAGGTAAGTAACTTTATATTCCCAATAATTTGGATTAGCTCATCATTGGGTAACTTAGCGTGGCCGTGATCCAGTATTCTCAACTTTCCAACCATCTTGATATACAAAATGTACTTCTAGAAATGAAGGTCTCATTTCATCTTCATTAATTACAAATTCACTATCTTTATCTTCTTTAGAACAATAGTAATCGAAGGTATAAGTGAGACTGACTCGACCATTTTTGAATTTTCTTTCACTGTGTTGCTCGAGGTTCTCGATACAATTATTTACGTGGTACATCCCTCTGAGTAACTTTTCTTGAATTTGAGACTCCGTTTTACCCTTTTCTCGCTGTATATTGATATATGTCTTCCGCTTATTTTTATGCCCAGTAGAAATAAATGGTTCAAGAAGACGAATATCTGTGCTTCCCTCCATGACAGTAATGTACTGTTGAAAAATAGCATCTGGGCCAGGCTCATTATCCAGGCTTGACGTCTCTTCTTTAGCTGGCTCACTAGTACAGGCTATTAAATACTGCATTACCAACAGATTTAATAATATTGTTAAAAATATTTTCATCTGTTGTTTATCTAACAGAGTAACTCTCTACTCTCAACACACCATCCACTTCCACAAGCGTGATCACTTCGATTAATATTTTTTCTGCACTTGGAGATGTTAATTTATTTTTTATAGTAAACCTATTGTAATTGAAGATACCGCCAGCACGTTGCGTGTTTTGATTCTCTTTGCTCCCATACAATATTTTATCATGCTCGCGTTCTATTCCCGCTTGAATTTTATTTCTACTATTTAAAAGATGCACCTTCCATTCATCAAAGGTTATTTTTCTTTTTAGTAATTCAAAATAAGTGATACCTTCAAGTTGCTCAAATGCCTCTTCGTATCTACTCTGATCAATAAGCGCCAACCATTGATTTGCATACTTAATCGCATTATCTTTTTCTTCGACAAATTTAGGTTCATAAAAACAATGCGATCGTTTTGGCTCTTTACCTAACTTGATAGACCAGTGCATGTTGCCGTCAGAGTCTTGAGGTTGTTCGCCTGGATATGCTGCTTTCCTGCACTCTGCATAAGTGTGATCTAGATAGCCAATAGATAGGATATAATTTCTATTATAGTCTGGTAACGTTATGTAAGTTGCTTGTTGCAAGATACTCAACAATTTTGAGCATTTACTATATGGATCTACATGTCTATGCCCTTTCCAAACTGAATGATTTGATAAAGGTTTAATTTTTTCTCGAATAATTTTACCTTTCTCTCTATCACAAGTTTGAACAGCATCTTCTATCTCTGGTAGCAACTCATCCGCAAGTATAATTGTTTGTATAGGTGTTTCAGAAATTTCTTCCACACTTTTTGCTGGGAAAGGTGTAATTGTAGTTGTAAGTACTATGAATGCTATTGTTGCTTTAAGCATGGCTGGTGCCCCAATTGTCTGTATAAAATATATATCAGCAGGGGCTTTAATAGCATATTCGATTTATACTAAACGATGCGCTTTTTTGTATGACTGGCTAC
>CAZVPJ010000256.1:0-1515 GCA_964629035.1 uncultured Thiotrichales bacterium
CGATAACACTTCGGTCCTTGCAAATACGCTTAAGTAAATCTGCTGTCTGTTCACGTTCTTTAACACTCATACCTGCCACGGGCTCATCCAACATTAATAACTCAGGGTCTTGTATAAGCAACATACCAATCTCTAACCATTGCTTTTGACCATGACTCAGAAGTGAAGCTTCCATATCCAATGTGTCTTCAAGATAGATCTCTTTCGCAACGCGTTGTATCTCCTTGTCTACTTTATCTGTTGTTTTAAAAAATATTGCAGACAAGACCTTATGGCCCTCTGGATATGAAACTTCTAAATTTTCATACACACTTAAGTTCTCATAAATAGAAGGTGTTTGAAATTTTCTACCTACGCCCAATTCAACAATTTTATGCTCTGCTAATCCCCGAAGTTCTTTATTATTAAATTTTATTGAGCCACTGCTGGCAGACGTTTTTCCACAAATCAGATCCAATAATGTAGTTTTGCCAGCGCCATTAGGTCCAATCACTACGCGTAACTCACCATTATCAATATACATATTGACATCGTCTACAGCCTTAAATCCATCAAACGAAACCGTCAGGTCTTCGATTGATAATAAATAATCAGAATTGTTACCTACCATATGTCACCTTAGATTAATTTTTATATGTTTACTGATTGGGTGTTTCCAGAATCTTTGTCATTTATTTCTGGATCATCTTTGTCTTCAGAAACATCTGCATCTTTATTAGCATCACCATGATTTGATTTTTTATTGCTAAACTTTTCTTTTAGTTGAGTGAAAATTCCTGCAAGTCCATTCGGGAAAAACACCACTACACTTATAAATAGTGTACCCATCAAGAACAACCACAACTCTGGAAAGCTTTCGGAGAAAACTGTTTTGCCATAGTTAACTAAAAGTGTTCCATATATCGCACCAATCAAAGACATCCGCCCACCTACTGCTGCATAAATCACCATCTCAATCGATGGAATAATGCCAACAAAGGATGGTGACATGAAGCCGACTTGCAATGTAAACATTGCACCGCCAATTGCAGAAAAAACAGCGGCTACACAAAATATGAAAATCTTATAGCTTGAAACGTCATAGCCTGAAAATCGCACGCGATCTTCTTTATCTTTTAATGCAAGTAGTATCTTTCCTACACGCCCCGAAAGTATGTATCGCCCAACTAGTATGCAAATGACCAATAACGCAATATTGACATAATAGAGAATGTATTTTGCTGAATCTGTTCTGATATCCCATCCAAGCAGTGTTCGTAAATCTGTAATTCCATTAACACCACCAATTAATCCTTGTTGCCCAATAATAAGAATCGTGAGAATAGCAGCGATAGCTTGTGTGATGATTGCAAAATACACACCGGTAACCCGACGCTTAAACATCGCTACCCCAATTATAAATGCAAATAATGCAGGCACCACAAAAACAGCAATCAAAGCAAAGGTAAGGCTTTCAAAAGGCACCCAAAACCAGGGCAGCTCGGTCAGCTGGTTCCAGTCCATAAAGTCAGGAAT